>NHFB01000024.1 GCA_002170285.1 Betaproteobacteria bacterium TMED100 | reverse complement strand
CCTAAATTCATCGCTAAATCTTGTTGCAGCTTCCACTAAATGTGCATCATCTATGAGATTACTATACTTTAGACTGGGCTCTCCTGACTGCCTTATTCCCAAAATTTCACCGGGACCACGTAATTCTAGATCTTTTTGTGCGACTTCAAAACCGTTATTAGTAGAATACAAAATCTTCATTCTCTCTTTTGCAATATCAGTTAATTGCTTATTAAACATTAAAATGCATAATGCTGAACGATCACCTCTTCCAACTCTCCCTCTTAATTGGTGTAATTGAGCCAGTCCAAATCTTTCAGCATTTTCTATCACAATAAGACCAGCATTAGGAACATTAATTCCAACCTCTATAACAGTTGTTGCCAATAATATTTTTGCTGAACCATTGACAAATTTTTGCATTGACAGATTTTTTTCCTCTTTGTTTTGTTTTCCATGTACTACAACCAAGTTATTTTTAAAAATTGGTTTCAACCATTTTTCAGTGGCTTTTAATGCCGATAGTGCTCTGCTAGCATCTTTTGGCTCATCAATCATAGGACANACCCAAAAAACTTGTCCGCCATTTTTAATAAAAACTTGAATACGACTACATATTTCTACTCTTCTGTCGGATGAAACCAAACGAGTGTCAACTGGTTTACGGATTTTCGGAAGTTCATTTATAGTTGAAACATCTAGATCAGCCAAGAATGTCATAGCCAAACTTCTAGGAATTGGTGTTGCTGACATTACAACTAAGTGACCTCCCGCTTTACGCAAAGTCACTCTTTGNGACACACCAAATCGATGCTGTTCATCAATAATTGATAAACCTAAGTCGTTAAATTTTACTGCCTCTTGAATTATTGCCTGAGTGCCAACCACTACATCNACATTACCCTCTTTTAAATCTAGTAAGTTATGATTTCTATTTTTGCTTGACTGTCCTCCCTTTAAAAATAAACTTTTTACTCCATAGGGTTTAAGCCAATTATCAAGCTGGGTAAACAATTGTTTTGCTAATAATTCAGTTGGTGCCATTACTGCCGCTTGTTTGTTGGANCCCACAGTAGCAGCAATCGCNAATCCTGCAATTATAGTTTTACCTGACCCAACATCACCCTGGATTAATCTGTTGCAAGGTGATGTTTGTTTAAGATCATTAAAAACCTCATTCCAAACTTTTTTTTGTGAATTGGTTAAATTAAATGGTAACGCTTTGATTACTTTACTAACTAATNTCTTNGAATCTNCAAGTCTGGGGGCAACATATTTAGAAGTCATTTCTCGAGAGTAAAATAAGGCCAGTTGTTGAGCAATGAGTTCATCAAATTTTATTCTTTCCCATGCAGGACCATTTTTTTTAATTAGTTGATTTAACAAACCAGATTTAAAGGCATCAGCTGGAGGGTTATGAATCAATTTAACAGCCTTATCCAATGGGAAAAAACATAATTCTTCTAAAATATTTTTTGGTAACCATTCCTTTGGACAATGCTTATTGATTGATTCTTCAACCCAACGCCTGATTAAACTCTGACTAACGCCTTTAATACTGGAATATACTGGTATAAGTGGTTTATTTATTAAGGCACTTTTGTCTAGCCAGCCCATTCTAACTTTTGGATGAATGAACTCAAATCCTTTGTTTGTGATTCTTGGTTGACCAATGATTCTGACTTTATTACCAGCCTTCAAAGAATTGACCATGCTTTGTCTAAAATAAATAAATCTTAAAGTAGCAGAACCTGAAAAATCAGTAACTGTAACAGTCAACATTCTGCGTGGTTTGAATGAAATTTTTTGCGACAAAATTTCAACTTGACTATGACTAGTCATACCAGAATTCAAATTCGACAAACTTATTATATTGGACTCATCTTCATACCTAATAGGAAAATATATAAGCAAATCAGACCATTTTTCAATTCCTAATCTTTGGATACCTTTTGGAAATACTTGCAATTTTCAACTTAAACACTTTTGGTTAAGATCATAATTGCTTCACCTTCAAACATGCTTTGTTTTGGAAGACTACTTACTCCAACTGCTGCTCTTGCAGGAAACGGAGCAGTGAAATATTCTTCCATAATCTCATTAACAAGAGGGAAATGAGCTAAATCTGTTAAATAAAGGTTTAGCTTAACAATGTCTTTCAATGAACCCCCTGATGCATTAGCTACAGATGACAAATTTTCAAAAACTTGACGAATTTGCATATTAATACCATTGGCTGAATTTTCTCCAACTAATTTCATAGTTTTTGGATCAAGAGGAATTTGGCCCGATAAAAAAACAATGTCTCCAACTTTTACAGCTTGTGAGTATGTTCCAATGGCTTTTGGTGCTTCATCAGTCGAAATAAATTCTTTTTTTGTTTTCACCATCATTTCCCTTCAGTTCAAATATTTACTCAAATGAGATTATCTGTGTTATTTCTTTTTTTAATTTTATTTGGCTTATTGTCAAAAATATTACTTTTGTTTCCNGAAAATGGAACATTAATGGTTTGACCCTTGTAAAACAAAACTACAGNATCATTTGAAACACCTTTAAAAATCCAACCATCATCTGAAATTTCTCCAACCTTTAATGTTCTAACAGGTCCCTTATTAATTGAAATAAGAATTGCACCATTTTTGGAACCTGCAACCAATCCTATTATTCTTACATCCTTTTCGGATAAATTATCAACCTTATCAGTTCCAAAAATTTTTAATATTGAATTCGATTCAACTCTGTCATTAAAATTTTCACTGCTGTTAATGTACTCTATTTTGGGAGAAAATATTTTTGCCATCAATTGNCCAATAACTAAACCAGATACAGACCATAAAAATATTAAGGAAAATAATACCAACAGGNTGGTAATTCTTTTTTTATTANATTTCATTAATAATTCTCACAACATTGAATTCATTTCGATCAAAGGCATCATTACCGCCAAAACAATCAACAACACAATACCACCCATAAAAAGAATCATCAAAGGTTCTATAAAAACAGTAAATCTCAAAGCTTTCTGTTTTAATTGATTAGTCAACTGTGTTGAAACCACTTCTAACATTCCAATTAACTCTCCACTTTTTTCACCTGTTGAAATTAGTTGAACCAATAGTGGAGAAAATTGATCAACTTTNCCCAACGATCTACCAAGCTCTGCTCCTTCTCTAACAAGTGACATTACTTCTTTCAAGCTTTCTTTTAACTTTTTATTACCAATCACACGACTAGAGATATTTAATGATTTAATCATGCTTACCCCACCAGAAATTGCGATCTGCATNGTGCTAGCAAATAGAGCAGACTCACCCAATTTTATAAAATTACCTATNACAGGAAGCTTCAATAAAAAAGTATCTACAATATATTTAAATTTATTATCTAAAGAATAAAGGTAGGAAAATAGCAAAAATAATGTCATTGATACCATGATTAACAACATACCCCAGTCTCTTATAAACTGACTGATAACAATTAGCAAAATGGTTATTGCCGGTAGATCCCTTTCTTGTGCAACTAAAACATCTACAATTTGCGGAACTATATAAGTCATTAAAAGTATAACCACCATTAGTGATACAAAAATTACTATTAAAGGATAAGCTAATGAAGAGATTATTCCCTGTTTAAATGAATTACTTGATTCTAGAAATACTGCTAATTTTTTTAGCACTAAAGAAAGATTTCCAGATAATTCTCCAACAGAGACCAATCCTATATATACCTCAGGAAAATCCTTTGGATAGTTTGATAGAGCTTTCGCAAGGGTATGACCTTGTTTGACAGCTTTTTTTACTTCGATAAAAATTTCCGACTTTGCTCCTTGACTTTGAAGTGCCATNGTATTCAAAGTTTTCTCCAACGTAACTCCAGCGTTGAGAAGAGCACTCATTTGTCTTGTATAGAATTCTAGTTCTTGTAACGAAATTGAGCGTTTTTTTTTCAAAAAATTTGTATTCAGTTTTGCTCCTCGNCTAATGATATGACTCTATTGATTTCTTCCATACTAGTTATTTTTTCTGAAACCAACCTTNCACCTTCATTAAATAAACTATTCATTCCAAATTTCATAGCAGTTTGCCTAAGTAAATTTGGGTCATTTGAGTCTTTAATTGAGGCTCTAATTTCATTATTAATTTGAAAAAACTCATATATCCCTGTTCTTCCCTTGAAACCGGAAAAGTTACATTTTTCACAATTTGTAACTTTCGACATTNTATTTTGGCAAAAAATACAAATTTTTCTAACTAATCTTTGAGCTAAAACTCCGTTCAATGTTGAGGACAATAAATAAGGTTCTATTCCCATATCGACTAAACGAACAATAGCTGAAACAGAATCATTTGTGTGTAAAGTTGCTAAAACTAAATGGCCAGTCAATGAAGCTTGAACNGCAATTTTTGCGGTTTCCAAATCTCTTATTTCTCCTATCATTATGACATCTGGATCTTGCCTTAGTATGGCTCGTAAAACGTTTGCAAAATTAAGTCCTATTTTAGATTGAACCTGAGTCTGCGAAATACCATTAAGTTCAAACTCTACCGGGTCTTCAACGGTCATAATATTAGTTTCTTTAGCATTGAGTTTTTCTAGTGAGGCGTACAACGTTGTTGTTTTTCCAGATCCAGTAGGACCGGTAACTAAAACTATCCCATGAGATCGACTAATTGATTCTTCATAAGATTTTTTTACTACTGGTGTCATTCCAAGATCAGATAATAGAAAACCTGACGTTTTTTTATCCAATAGTCTCAATACTGCTCTTTCACCAACACCAGTTGGTAGAGTCGAAATTCTAATATCTAGGACTTCCTCGTCTAATCTAATTGACATTCTCCCATCCTGGGGAAGTCTTTTTTCGGCAATATCTAACTGCCCTAGGATTTTTATTCTAGAAATTAGAGCGCTATGAAGTGAACGAGGAGGATGAGCAATATCAATTAAAATACCATCTACCCTGAATCGGACAACGGAATTATTCTCATAAGGCTCAAAATGAACATCTGAAGCTTCTCTTTGATTTGCTTCCAACAATATTGCATTTATCATTTTAATTACCGGAGCCTCATCATCAAAATCAATTTGTGTTCCCTCGTATATCGGTTCCTCTAATAGAACATTTAAGTCTGGTTTTTTACCAGCCTCAAAAATTACATCTGCAGCAGAAGATTTTGCAGGAAAAGATTTAGTAATTTCATCTCTTATCTCTTTTTTTGTTTTAATCGAAATTACTAACTCACAGTAATCACTCTCAGCTAAAACAAATGCAATTGCCCAACCTGGAGTGTCGTAAGCTACCCAACATTGTTTATTATCAAACAATGGAACAATATTAAACTGTCTTAAAAAATTTGAATCTGGGGTACACTTTTTCAATTTATATCACAAAAAATTCAATTAGTTATATTGTCGTCACTCTTGATAGGTGGAATAGCTGGCCTTTCAAAATTTGGTAAAAATAGTGAATTATTTTCCGCTTCATTTTCAAACCCCTTGAGGTATTTGTAACGGTCCATAGTTAAAATTTTTGCATCCTCCTCAGATCGAATAACGACAGGTCTAAGGAAAACAAAAAGGTTTGTTTTGCGTCTTACTTTATTTTCATATTTGAATAAGTTTCCCATAATTGGAATATCCCCGAGAATAGGAACTTTGCTCTCCCCGATTGAATCCTGATCTTGAATAAGTCCACCCAGAACCACAAACTGTTCATCCTCTACTAGAACAGTTGATTCTATAGAGCGCTTGGTAGTAGAAACTGTTCCAAAAGTTGTTGAAAGTTCAGAGTCCAAAACACGAGAAACTTCTTGAAAAATTTTCAACTTAACTGTGCCACCTTGAGTAATAAGTGGTTTAATTGTCAGTGATGTTCCCACGTCTTTTCTCTCAACTGTTTGAAATGGGTTGTTGCCAGTTGCACTTGATGTAAATTGTCCTGTGACAAATGGAACATTTTGACCAATAGTGATTTTGGCTTCCTCATTATCAAGTGTTAAAAGTGTTGGTGTGGCAATTATATTAGCGTTTCCTTCCGACTCAAGCGCTCGAACAAGCACACCTAGATTTGCAACTTCTCCAACTCCTGGAACATTTATGGTTCCATTTATTACCCCCACATTTAGACCAGAATTAGCAGTTGATGGGTTTACCAACAAAGATAGCAGGTTTCCACCACCGGTCGAAAAATTAGTTCCGCCAAAAAACTGCTTACTTGATTCACTTAACCCATCAAGAAACTGAAATTGCACACCAAATTCTGCAGCCTTTTCAGCACTAATTTCAACTATGAGTGATTCTATATAAACTTGTGCTCTTCTAATATCTAACATATTAATCACTTCTTTAATCTGATTAAATATAGGTTCAGAGGCAACAACTAAAATTGCATTAATGTTTGGCTCAGCCTGAATTACAGCGCCATTAAAAATTACAGAGGTTATAGAATTATCAAAATCATTAAAGCTGTTTTCGGATTCGGATAACAGTTTAGAATGCTTTAAATTTTTTGATGTACTAGTAAAGTTTTTTTTATTAGTGGACCTAGACAAAATATTTGTTTTTTCTATATTTTTTTTTGACTCAAATAAGTTTTTTAGAGTATTAGCAAGTGGAACCGCTTCAGCATTTTTAAGATACACCACATGAACATTACTTGGATTAGTGGAGGGTACGTCAAACATCTTTGCCATCTTTAAAGCGAATTGAACTCTGGTTTTCTCATAACCACGAATTAACATTGAATTTGTTCTTAAAACTGGAACAAAAAAAACATTTAGGTGCTCACTTTTTTTTAGTTTTTTTGAACCTGTATCATCATTTGTTACCCGGTTAACTAAATTAGCAAGCTCAGAAATTGGAATATTTTTTGCCTTATAATTTTCACTGAATCCTAGTCTTGGTCCATCAAGAGACCCTATCAACTTAGCAATTCTATTTATATTCACTGCAGTATCCGTAACTACCAAACTATTAGATGATGCATTTACTGTAATAGGGTTAGTAGCCGGCACAAGAGCTCTAATTGCACTCATCATTTGCGCAGCACTTTCATGCTCCAAGGTAAATACCTTAGTTATTAAGCCGCCAGTAGGATTTTCGTTACTTAAAAATACTTTACCGCCTTTAGTCTTTGCATCTGCTGAAGGCAATATTTTTATGAACCCTTCTTCCTCCAAAACAGAAAAACCACTCAACGATAATGCAGAAATTAACATTTGATAAGCCTTGTCAATAGAAATAGGCTCTGGTGCCTCCAAATTCAATCTTCCTTTGACACGTGGGTCTAATAAAAAAGGTTTCCTCATTGTCTTGCTAAATGCAGATATCACCTCAGTGATTTCTACTTCCTTGAACGAGAGGACAACCTCATCAGTCTCTGGTTTGATTTGTATATTTGATTTTTGAATTTGGCCAAAAGCATACGTTGTAATGAACAAAATCAAATACAAAATAAATTGAAAAAAATACAATAAGTAAGTTTCAGTTGCCGAACGCGAAACCATAAACGTTATCTCCTTGTTTTTTTCCAACTGCCGACAATAAGCTGGTCATATATTCACAATGCTTTAAACATGTTAATTCTCCATTGCCTCTTGGAAATTTTAAATAGTCACCACGAGCTGTAAAAGCTATACTTGAACCCTCAATTGATTCCAAAAACCACTTAAGATAACTATTATCTTTTGTTAATACAATTTTGTAGCTGCCCAATGGTTTTATTGGGGAAAGACTGGTTTCTAAATTGTTTAAATAAATTTGAATCACAAAAGGTTCATTGACAAGAACTCCACGAGAAAATAAGATTTGATCCCATTTTATATTTAATTCAAATTGAGGCTTGAAAAAACCTANAATTCCATTGGCTTCGGAGAGATTTAACTTTCTTAATTTAACTTCTCCCGTTGGAATATCAAAAAAATTTTTTGCTATTTTAATTGAAGAGTTTTCTTTCCAATTTATTGAGTGATGCATTAATTTAAATGTTAATCCAAAATCGTTTTCATTAACTTTGTTAGGTAATATTTTCCAGTTTATTTTTTTAGCTATAAAAATAAAATCTTTTGAATTTCTTTCATTGAGAATCTCTCTGGATGAATAAGAGAATATTTTTGAAGGCCTTAAAATTAAATCGCCTGAGCCACTCCAGATAGTACCATCAGAGTTTACCAACCCGAGAGCGTCACCAGAGAATCGCATTAAAATAAAATCTGCCCAACTGGCAGGTATAAACAAGATAAATGAAATGAGCAAACTCACCACAAAAGGCACGGCTTTAACTAACAACATTTTTAACACCTAGTACAAAATATGATCTCATATTTAACATCAATTACTTCCCTTAAGCAACTCAAGAGTCCCATAAAAACTTGTTGATTGCTGACTATTTCTGATAAATCTCAAAGAAACCCAGTCCCAACCCGATTGTCTTTTTTGTAGGCTATGTAAAAAATTATTTATTTTTCCGATTTGTTGATTTTCCAAGGTGATAATTACTTTATTTTCTGATTGAGCTCGCACTTGATCTGCGCTAAGGTTATTCCCAATAGAATAATTTTTAATCAATTGCTTCACTGAAAATACAATTTCACTCTGCTTTTTTAATTGACTAGGTTTTTTAAATAAGTAGTTTACAGATAGAAATAAATTTGTATTCTGATTTTCAAATTTTGCATTCTTAGCTAAACCTGAAATTCCATCCAATAAATCATTATAGTCATCGACACTCTCACTGTTAAACATAATTTTTAAAGCACCNACCATACTCTGAGGTTTTTGTGTAACATTTAACTCAATTGACTTTACATTTTTCGTATTTAAACTTTTAGACTGTTTGATAAAATTATCAAAAAAACTCAACGAACTGCTACCTTCTGATGAGTAATCCAGTTGATGTGAAGATGTTTTAAGTGGGTTTGATGTTTCATAATAATCATGCAAAAGAATCATGAAGAATCCAATAATAGAAATAAATACTGGGATCGAAAAAGAACTAACGCTTTTATATTTCATCAAAAAAATTAATTTATTAAAACTTAATACAAATAGTCTAAATAAAGTTTTTTTTGTGTCTAAATAATTTTTATTAATGATAAGTTCAGGTAGAAGATAGTCAGTTTTTAATGTAACTAATTCTTTTTTATAGTCTGATAAAGCGCTTTCAATTAACTTTTCATGTCCATTGTTTATAATTACCTTAATCTTCTCAAATTTTCCTAAGGAATTAATTAGTAAATTTAATTTCTCTTTTGCAAAATACTTTTCTTTGCTTACGTCTATTGAAAAAGAAACAAAATCAGAAAAACCATAGCGAATCGTAATCAGACTCCTGCTAGGATAAATTGTAAGAGCTTTCCCCTCCCAATTAATTCCAAGCCCAAGTGAATATAATTCTGAATGTTGTATATTTAAATCATTTACTACATTGTTAAAGTTCTGAAGAACTTTTCCAGAGCAATCAAAAAAAAAATTGGGTGTTTTTTTGTAAATTAATTCATGAATCTTAGGAAAAAAACCCAAAAATCTTATTGGGGTAATATTAAAAATTTTTATTTGACTTGTTTTTCTTACCGACATTAATTGCTTGGAGGCTACAAACAATCGTATGTTTTTCTTTAGATCCAACGGAAATTCACTCCATTTTTCTGAAAATGATTGATAGTCCCCAAAACTAACTTCCCCAGTTAGCGAGTTCATCCATCTGACAGGACTTTTACCATCAATTTTTCCATTCTTCATCCATATTAGATTTTCAAAGTAAATATCCAAAATTTTTCCTAAATGATTTCTAAATCTATTACTTGTGTCTCAAATCCGTTTCTGTGAAGTAATGCATTAAAGCCTAGTTCAGCTTTACCAAAGTGAGCATACCCTGTGACGGTAAAAAAATCACTCTTTACATCAATTAGATTTTTAGAAATAAATTTATTGTTGTAAAAGGTAGAAATCTCATTGAGTGACCTAAGTGGGAATTTCTGCACAGCTTGAAATAGATTTATGAGTTTTTCTTTATTAGACTCATTAAAGGTCGCGGTAATAACTTCAATAGAAGCAGTGTTTATATTAATTGGTGTTGGTTTTGATAACCAAGTCAAGTTACTAGCCAACAACCTTTCTTTTTCTGAATTTAGCTTGAGGAGACTTATTATTTTTTTTAAACTTTTTCTTCTTTGTTTTAAGGGATACAAATAGCTAGAATTAGATAAATTTTCACCTAGTAAAATAGTATGTTCTTTTTTTAGTAAACTTAAGAATTTCTGAAATACATAGTTTTTTATATAAAGCTCATTAAACAATATTTTTAGGCCCTGCTCTGCAACAATAGAATTTTTNTTTTCTGTNATTCTTGCTAAATTGAATTTNGATTGCTCNTCCTTTATTTGCCCGGTGAGACCGGCCAAAGAAAAGAATTTTTGGTCCGCCTCATTCAANTTNGATGTGAACAATCTATCTAATTTNTTGTAGGGTATTTTCTGTGCCCAAGGTTCTTGCAAATGGTCAATCTGAACTGATTGCCCCTGTAATCCATTTGAATCAGCAATNAAAATCCATCTAGAATAATCAATCGCTGCTTTTAAAATCCATCGAGCTTGTGCAACGTCCTGCTGAGCCTCTGCTCTTATAATCGAACTATATGATTTCCATGTTACTGCTGAAGCAAGAATGCTTGCTATTGCCACAACAAGAAGTGAGGTAAGTAGAACACTACCCCTTGGCGAAGATTTCATTTTTGGGCCTCTTCCAAAACAAAAATTTTATGGTAAGTTACCTCACTACTTTTAACTAATTTAACTTTAAATCCGAGTTTAGGTCCAAATAAAGTTTTTTTTACATTTTCAACGTTATANGCTACGAATTTTTTTCCATCCCAAATTTCTAATTCCAATCTTTTAATGTTTTTTAAAACTTTTAATTTTTGATGTTCTTGAAGTGCATTTGATTTTCGAGTCAGTTCTCCATTACCCCATTGCCAAATTACCCCATTGGGGAAAATCAATGAATTTTGATCAACAAATAAATTTCTTTTAATCAAATGTCCTGGCATGAAAGAATTTTCAAAAAAATCATTTTCCAATAGCCTCCAAAATCCGATGAAACCTCTTTGGTGTTCAGCTACTTTACTTATTTTTTTTACCGAGAAATTTAAATTCCCTAAAACATTCATAGAAATGACAGAAACAATTGAGAGAATAAGCAAACTAATCATCGTTTCAACAAGGGTTACTCCATAAGGTTTGCTTTTAATCAAAATCCCACGCCTTTGAAAGCGACTCTTCGAATTAGTAGTTTTTCATTTGAATCGTAAACAAGAATTATGATCTTGCGAAAATTAGAGTGTGGTGTTCTATAAATGGATCTTTCACAAACAAATTTAGAGCTACCTTGATTACAGTCAAATATTTTTTTTGATCTTCTAATCAAACGCTCATCTAACCAAACTTCCAATATAGCGTTTTCAGCACTCAATTCAGCTAAATTTTTATCAGTAATTTTACTCAGTGAATCTGTAACCACGGAAAAAACGTTCAAAGCACCAATCAAACCAAGTGAACATATAACTAAGGCGATCAAACCTTCGACAAGAGTGAAACCTGATGAAGGACCAGCAATGCGTGAAAATTTTTTTTGAATTGTCATTCTTTATTTTGTTATTGAATTTCAACTCTGCCCAGTTCATCGAAAANAACATTTACATTAATATTGCCATTATTGTTTTTATTAATCAAAAAAAATAACACTTCACCTCTTGTCACATAAC
Source organism: Betaproteobacteria bacterium TMED100 (assembly GCA_002170285.1). Taxonomy (GTDB): domain Bacteria; phylum Pseudomonadota; class Gammaproteobacteria; order Burkholderiales; family Burkholderiaceae_A; genus UBA7377. The sequence continues at coordinate 17,186 of NHFB01000024.1, read as the reverse complement.
CCATTCCATTAATGTAAATTTCATCATTTTTATACGAACTTCTTACATTATCAGTAAAAGTATGAGGACTAAGAAAACCCTTATTAAGTAAAACCCAATCACCACGGGTTCTCTCCCTTATTTCGTAACTATCAGATTTAAGATTAATAATCATCGGTCTTCGGAAAATAGCCGCTCTATCAGAGACGGTTTGGATAATAGTGCTAAATCTCGAGGCCTCTTTAAAAACTTTTTTTTTCTCGCTACTAGAAATCGAAATAGAGATTAACAAAGTAGAAATACCAATTATTGCGATAACAATTAAAACCTCAAATATACTAAAACCGCGCGGAGGAGATATCAGCATTTATTCCCTTNCCACCAACTTTTTTGTCAGCACCATAAGATATTATTTCGAAGCCTTGACTCAAATCTGTTCTTAAATAAATGTATTCACTACCCCANGGATCAATTGGAATTTTATTAATGTATGGGCCAGCCCAATTGGGAATTTCTGGATTTTGATCGGGGTTCTTAANAAGTACATCTAACCCCTGTTGANTAGAGGGATAATCNTGATTATCAATNTTATAAATTTGCAATGCTTGAACCAATGAAGAAATACCTTGTTTAGCAGCAACAATCCTAGCCTGGTCAGGTTTATTCATTAAGTTTGGGACAATCACGCCGGCAAGTATGCCAATAATTGTAATAACAATTAAAATCTCAATTAGAGTAAGNCCTGTGGGTGCCGATTTTAAAGGTTTTGTNTGTATCACTTTTTTGCAATTTAATTTTATAAAATTTTAAGATAGTTAATTAAATTTTAACTCTTCAATGATACTTTTGCTTTACTAGTACCAACNTATGATAGTTGGAGTAATTATAATAAATTACTTTAATTTAATTTTCAGTTGATTGATTAAAATATTATTTGATTTATTTAATTGACTTGTATTTAAAGAAAAAAAGGGGAAATTATTTCCCCTTTTTAGGATATTAAAAGTTTCTTATTTAATTTGTAATTGTTTGAGACTTAATGCTCTTAGGCGCTTTTTCTGATGACATTAACCCAGGAACAGCTTTCCATGCACTTCTAATTTCTTCCATTAGACCATGAATCTCTTTAAGAGCAGATAAATCATTGTGGGCATTAACGTGAAATAAACGTCTTACAACGTAACTGTATAGTTCGTTCAAATTAGTAGCAATATCGCCGCCTTCGTCAAAATCTAAGGCGTTTTGCAGACCTAAAACTATTTTGCTAGCTCTTGCTAGACTTTTAGATTTGGCAGTTATCTCATTTCTTTTGATTTGGCCTTCAGCAGACTTTAAACTTTCAACTAGCCCATCAAAGAGCATTTGTATCAACTGTACGTTATCAGCTGAATTGACACCGGAAACAACTTTTACTTCTCCGTAGCTTTCTATGGCTTTTTGACGTGCCCTCATGGCTTAATGCTCCTTCGAAAAATTAAAAACAGATTACAGATAATTAATACATCGGTTGTTATGACGAATACTTTAACAAAAAATATTATTTTTTAAGCAACCGGTTCCGGAACACCAACGCCAGTTGTAACCTCGTCTTTGGACTTAGGCGATGTTTGACTATCCTCTTTTTTATCCCCATTAGGGTCCTTAGTTGTATCGCTGGTGGAAATTGAGGAATCTTCAGGCGGACTATCAACATTATTAGCCAAAACTGGAACATCATCGACCTGGTCTGAAACATCAGAATCCTCATCATTTGCAACAGAGTCCTCTTTTCTTAACANTTCCTCCTCACTGACAGGCATAAGTGTATTTGATATTGGATTTTTAAGCTCTATCTCACAATCAGAAAATAACTCATCCACAACCAAATCCANTCTCTCNCTAAGTCTTGTAGCTTCATCTATTTCATCTCTGGACCATTCAATTCCAACCTGGTAGATTGCACTGGCAAAATTTTGAGGTATCCATGACTCAATCGTGCCACGCAACATAGAGACAACCATGCCATTAGCAGGCAAATGTTTAAAGGTTTCCTGATGACCGTCAAGCAAGCCCTCATCAAAAAGTGCCTCTATATGCTTCTGAAGAACAATACGGTACCTTGGCCTCATTTCATCAAGAGATTCCTTATCCCAACCTTCCACTGGTTTACCACTCATAGCCTCCCAGAGCACCATACCGGTCAAACCTTCAAACATTGAAGGNGTTTCAACACCTGATACAGAAGGTGAAGGAGCTACAACAGTATTCAATAAAGATGTGATTTTTTCAACAGAATTTAACCTGTCGATGGTGTAAATAACCATGACTAGTAAAGCAGCGCTAAAAAATAGAAGTACGAAAAGCAATAAAGTTGCCATACTAATTTCCTTAATAANTTACTAGTTCAATCGTCAAACACTGATGGTTCTTTAATCGATTTTATAAAATCTAGTGATTATTAAAGCACTGTTGTGGTTACGTCTTAGTCGTTATCTTCCTCAACTTCATCAGCCTCAGTAAAGGGATCACCTTCTTCCTCTAGCTCATCCCTGAGAAATTGCAATGCAACTATTTTTCTGTCTAAATCTAAATCATATGATACTTGATTGCAAATGACTTGGGCTCTGCGGATTGCAGTTTTAGCATCAATCTCAACATTCTGATATTTGCCACCTAGTGTAAAAATATCTTTGGAAAAATCTTCAGGCAAATATCCAGATATTTCTCCGTTAACGGTTTTGATTCTTGGGTAGCAAGATGATTCAGGAGGATTAGGTTTAGGTTGGTCCTTGGCAACTGCAACTANACAAACTTCAGAATAAGCCGCAAATTTTTCTGCTCCTTCTATNAAAATCTTGTCGACACAAGCTCTTGCCCGCAAACCTATCCTCAGACGAAAAGNAACTTCTTGTTTGGAGTCTCCTTTGAGACTCATAGCCTTTTCATAATCAGCCCTTGATGATTTTTGTTCTTCAAGGATTTTTTTGCTGGGTCCTCCAAATAGCATGCACTTCTCCACAACATACTTAAATATTTATTTTCTATGATACCAACTCTTTTCAAAAGAGAAAGTTCATTATATGTTGTTAATTTACTTAAATATTTTGATCTTCTGTCTCCTTAAACAAAATATTTCGTAATTTCTTTACGTTAGAGCTTAAAATCTGACTAACTCGAGACTCGCTAACTCCCAAAACTTCACCAATTTCTTTTAAATTTAATTCATCCTGGTAGTAAAGAGACATAACTAATTTTTCCCTATCNGGTAACTCGTTAATAGCATCAACTACTAGGTTTATAAACTCAGTCTCTTCAACCAGAGTATCAGGTTGTTTTGCTTGCTCATCTGGAATATTTAATACATGTTCAGATAAATCCTCCAAATGAACAGTTTCGAACCTGGCTGCCTGCCCTCTCTCTTTCTGAAAATCATCAATCTCTTTACCCATGGAGTCAGCAAGCTCAGCTTGAGAGGGAGCTCTACCCAGAGAGGCAGATAAAACTCTAGCGCTTTCATTGTGTTGTTTGTTAATGGCAACTGCCGATCGAGGTAANTAAGATAACTTCCTTACCTCGTCAATTATTGAACCTTTTACCCTTCTATGTGCAAAGTTTTCAAAAGCTATCCCTTTGGAAGCATCAAAAGACTTAGCGGCCTCAATCAACCCAATCATGCCAACTTGAATTAGTTCATCCAAGTCCATAAAAGGACTTAATCGAGCTTTTAAATGTAATGCGACTCTTTTTACTAATCCCATATGTTCTAGTATGAGTTCTTCCCTNACATCTTTAGGTGCGTATGGGTTTGGTATGGGGGTATTCATCCATTTTTCCTTATTAAATCAAGCTCGACGTTCAACAAAAAACTCTAAACCACCATTGGATTTTTCAACAGGTTTAAGTTCAATAACGGATTCTGCCAACTCTTTAAAGTCTCTTGCTGACAAACTGCCCATTGCTTGTTCAAAAATCGATTTTCTATTTCTCAAAGCCTGAAGAAGCGATTCATCTTTATTGATTGACCCAAGGTTTTTAATTGAATGNTCTAAAAATTTTATACAAACATCATTTATTCGATTAAAAAGTTGCAAACCACTGGAACTACTTTCAACTCTGTTTTGAATCAAAAAAAACTCTTCGTTTTGTTTTTCTTGCAACATTACCTTTATTACTCCATAAGCATCAGCTATTGATGAGGGCTCATCAATCACTACAACAAACTTTCTGTGACAAGCCCCAAGCAATGTCAATACTGACGGGGAAATTCCAGCAGCCATATCAATTATCAAATAATCCATATCATCATTTAATTCACTAAATGCTTGAATAATTGCCGCAGTTTCTATTTGTCCCAGAGCTGCCATTTGCTGAACCCCNGATGCNCCNGGCACAAGAGTTACCCCGCTTTGATGTCTTAATAAAATATCTTTTAATTTTTTTTCGCCCGATAATACATGACTAAAGTTGAATTCAGTGCGAAGGCCCATGGCTATCTGAGCNTTAGCTAAACCTAAATCAGCATCGAATAAAAAAACTTTTTTNCCACTGTTTGCCAAAGCAATTGCTAGATTCACTGATACAGTTGTTTTGCCAACTCCACCTTTACCACTTGCAATGCCAATAACTTCAGGCTGTTTTTGATTCATTGGACCCCTTCCGAACTTAATTCTTTAAAGGTTTCAAATACCATTTTGTTAGTTTCATTATTAACTAAAACTTGATCATCATGAAAAATCATCAAAGTTTGTAAAGCTTTTTCGACAAGTTTTTCTTTATTGAACTCCTCAAAATCAAAGCTTGCAGGACCAGTACCCCAAATTGAGGCAATGACCGCTTCCGAATTAATTATAGATTGTAATAATCCCCAAGGTGCAACTGACTCGTCAAATTTAGAAACAAATAAACTTTTCCACTCAAAACCTTCTGATCCAAGAAATTTTTCGAAGGCAGATTGAGATGAATCAGAAGACAAAACCAAATGAAAATCTACAGAATTTAAAGAGGATCTTATTTCTTCAAGATTTTTTTCCTTTCCTACACCAGCAGTATCTATAAGTATAAGTGTTTTNCCTCCAAGTTCATCACATAAATTTTTTAGAAAAGCTGTATCTTTGACTTTAAAAGCTTCCACCCCGACTTGAGCGCAGGACATTTGAGTTTGAGTCCATGCTCCCAATCTAGTATCCTTATAACTAATAATAGCGATATTTTCTTCTGAGATTCCTTTATTGATGGCAGATGAAACTATTTTCATTAACATAGATGTTTTTCCTGAACCAGTTGGACCAGAAAAAACGTGTATACCATTTTTAGGCACGTTATCTAAAATCTTTTTTTCAGCATTAATAGAACTCCTTAATTGCGATTTTAGTCTTTCTACGGCATCATCAAATGAACTACACTCAGCAATACCTTCAATAAGCAATGTTTTTAATCCAACTGGAACATTTGCGTCATTTAAGGAATCTACTACACTTTTAATTTCAATTGGTACCTGATAATTGGAGCTAAATTGTGCCACTTTTTGAGCTAGTTTAAATTCTTTTTTCATATCGGAAAATTCTCTCAAGACCAAATCAACAATTTCTCTAGCTCTAAGAGAATCATTATCAATCTTATTCTTTTCTGAACTAAGATTGATCTCTTCTACATCATTTTTTTGTGAGAGGATCTTTTTTTCGGATCCATTTTTTAAACTACTGGTTTTTTTCTTCGTTGTTTTAACAGAAGTGGCAAAGTCTTCAAAATTGAACTTTGGCTCTAAAGAGGTTTTAATAGTTTCTTTTTCTCTTTGTTTGGGAATTTGATTGAGAGTTTCGTCTTGAAATTTATTTGATTTTATTAAATTTTTATTACTTTCATTTGATAAAGCTTGATTTGAAACTTTTGCCACTCTTTTTTTCTCTAGAGATTCACTTAAAATATTTTCAAAAGTTTCTCCTGCAATCTCTTCTGAGAGTGTACTTGTTGCACCAACTTGGTTTTCATTTTTTTTAGAGTCTGGGCTTGAAATTTCGGGCTCTGCCTTGATGTCAACTGCTGCTATCACTTCCATTTTGCCATTTATTCTCTCACTCGAGACTACTAATGTGGTTGGGCCATAAAGTCTTACAGCCTCTTGAGTAGCGGATCTTAAATCTTGGGCTACAATTCTCTTCAATTCCATAAATAATTCTCCCTAATTAATTTTTTGCATTAAGTTCAATTGTTTGAATGACTTTGACAGCCTGGTCATCTGGTATTTCACTGTATGACAGTACTGTTAACTCTGTTATTCTGTGCTTTGCCGCTCTTGATAGCCACGATCTGATTGGAGGAGAAACAACTAAAACTGCAGGTTTTCCTTGGTCCTCTACACCCTGAGTACTCTCTCGCAAAGACTTGAATAAACCCTCAGCTAAACCAGGCTCTAAAATAACCTCTTGGTTGCCTTGGTTTTGTTGTAAAACATTATGCAACAGTTGTTCTAACTCTGGATCTAATGTCATCACTTCAAGTGTTTCCTCGGTATCAACTAAATTTTGAACAATCATTCTGCCCAATTTTGGACGAACCAAATTAGTTAGTTGCTCAGCATCTTGGGTTTTTGCACATTCGTCAGAAAGAGTCTCAACAATGGTCTTCATATCTCTTATCACGACAGACTCATTTAAAAGATTTTGTAATACCTTTGTCACTGTTCCCAAAGGTAATTTTCCCGGAACCAAGTCTTCAACTAATTTTGGCGCTTTGGTTGCTAACTTATCTAAAAGCTGTTGGGTCTCATCCCTGCCAAGTAATTCAGCAGCACTCTCTCTCAAAACTTTGTTCAAGTGTGTTGCTATTGTTGTGCTTGGATCGACCACTGTGTAACCAAGAGTTCTTGCATGATCCCTTTGTGATGGATCTATCCAAACCGCTTCTAAACCAAAAGCAGGGTCAGTTGTTTTTTCACCTTCAAGCTCACCGTAAACCTGTCCGGGGCTAATTGCTAATTCTTTTCCGACATGTACTTCACCTTTTGCTCTTACCACCCCGTTAAGAACAATATGATAAGCGTCAGGTTCAAGATTAAGAGCATCTCTAATTCGAACTGGTTGTACTAAAAAGCCTAATTCTGCTGATAGTTTTTTTCTAATTCCTTTTACTCTAGCCATTAACTGTCCGCCAGTTTCAGTATTTACAAGTGGTATCAACCCATAACCTATTTCAAGACCAATCAAATCAACTTGATCCACATCATCCCAATCTAGCTCTTTTGGTTCATCGCTTTCAGCTGCCTCCTTTTCTGTAACCTCTTTCTTCTCCGCCACACTTTTTTGTAAAACAAAAAAACCAATTCCAGCCGCTATAAGACCCATCGTTAAAAATACATTTGTTGGCATTCCGGGGATTATGCCCAGAGCAAGCAGGATACTAGCAGAAATGAACAGCGCTGCTGGATTTGCCATCTGAGCCTTAGCTTGATCCGTCATCGATTCTGACGTGGTAACTCTGGTTACGATAATTGCAGTTGCTAAAGATAAAAACAAAGACGGTATCTGTGCAACTAAACCATCTCCAATTGTTAGTAATGAATAAACTCTCCCAGCTTCACTGAAGGATAAATCATGTTGGGCAACACCAATAATCAGACCTCCAACAAGATTTATTAGCAAAATCAATAGTCCTGCTATTGCATCTCCTCTTACAAATTTTGAAGCACCATCCATTGATCCAAAAAAATCTGCCTCTTGAGACAACTCTTCTCTTCTTTTTTTTGCTAAATCACTATCTATGACCCCAGCATTTAAGTCAGCATCAATAGCCATTTGCTTACCTGGCATTGCGTCCAAGGTAAATCTTGCTGTCACTTCTGATACTCGTCCTGCACCTTTAGTGATCACCATAAAATTAATAAGTATCAAAATACCGAATACAATTGCACCAACTACATAATTTCCACCAACTACGAACTCGCCAAATGATTGAATTACCTGTCCAGCCGCCCCTGGCCCGTTATGCCCATCTACTAATACAACTCGAGTTGAGGCAACGTTGAGTGCCAGACGCAACATTGTGGCCAACAATAGAACACCAGGAAAAGAAGAAAACTCCAGTGGTCTCTGAGTTGCAATAGAGACCATTATCACTATCAAACCAACTAAAATATTAAAAGTAAATAGTATGTCCAAAATCAAAGGTGGCAATGGAATTACCAACATGGCCATAATTAATAAAACCAAAGCTGGAATACCCAAAGTTGAAGCATCAAATTTAGTTACATTGTTCTTAACTGTCGAAAAAATATCACTTGCTGTATTAGTTGCCATATGCTAAAAAAAGCCTTGAAAAATCATTTACTTAAAATTTTTAATTTGTTTAACTTTGAACCGATAATTAACTAAAGCAATCGTTATGCCATAAGACAAAACAAAATTTTTGAATTAGTCAAGTTGACTGGCCCAATGCTTGCTTTAATTACACTATCCAACAAAAGAGTTATGCCATGAACCAAATCAAAATTAGCCCAGAAATAAAAATTGATTCGCCGGAAGGCCAATCACTTTCTAGTGATACAGTAAAAGAATCTACTCAAGAATTACCAAAAAAAAATTCATTTGAGGAAGTTTTAAAAAAAATTAGCGAACTCAGAAAAGGGAAAACTTTTGCCACTCACAATGAAACCAGCAACTTTCATTCCGATTTGTCTGGAAAGAAAGATTCAGAAATTGAAGAGCTAATTAGTAAAAATAAGGATTTCNACATTATAAATATCAATAACGAGAATCCAGAAAAAGTCGCTACNGAGAAACGTATTGAAGATAAAGATGTTGAGGAAAAACTCGNTATTCTCAANGTTGAGAATGCAATAAACCCTGAACTGCAATCAATATTTCTTGGTCCCAACACCCAAATAATCACTGCGAAGGAAATAGAATCAAATACCGAACAATTAATAGCATATGCTAAAAAGGCGGGGCTTAACGAAAATGCTATTTTAATTCTTCTAAAAAGCACAGCAAAAAAGGAATTTTCCAGCGAAGAGATTAAATTTAATAAAACTGAATTTTCAAATTTAACTGATAATGTTGNCCCAAACTCAAGCACAAAACGACACAATAATTTGAGCCACTCTAAGGGTATCCTNCCAAAACAACCTCTGCCCCAAGATCTCATTATAAACAATAACTTAAAATCAAAACCAATATCTGAAAAAATAAATGCTNCTGGCTCTACCAAAAAATTAAACATTGAATTAAATGACGAGATTGATCCAGACAATTCCAAAAACTTCAAAATGCTAATGAAAGCTAAGGATGAAAACTTTTTAGAAAAGCTAATCGTAAAAAAACAAGAGGAAGAAAAAGCACCAAATTTAAACAAGATTGATCGTCTTCAATCTATTGAACTAGGAACCANGGCTAGTCAATTTATTAGTTCAGTCTTAACTATAAGAAACTCAGAAATTTCTCAATCTAGCAAAATATCAGAAATTGAACAAAGTTTGTATTCTCAGTCATCTGTTACTTTTGCAAACAAATTTGAATCCTCGACTTCTAGCGGTCATCAACAAGACACCAGCAAAGAGAAACAATCCGAGCAAATACAGTTAAAAAGACAAGAACAATTTCAACAGATGGCCCAGAGATTAGGCGAAACACTAGCCAAAAGAATTACTGAGCAAATCTCCAAAGGTGCTTGGCGTGTTCAAATTGCACTTAGACCTGCCTCCTTAGGTAGTATAGAAATTAGTCTAAATCTAAGAGGTAAGGAGATTGAGGCATCATTTCATGCTAGTCAAGCTTTTACAAGAGAACTTCTTGCTGAAAGTCTTCCGAAATTAAAAGAAAGTTTAGAAAAATCTGGCATGAACGTTGCTGACATGAATATTGCAGGACAAAATGAAAGTAAAAGTGGCAATAATTCGACAAACGAAGATGAAAAAGACAAAGACATAAAAATAGATGAAATAAAAACTAACATCAAAGATGAGGAAAAACCCAAAGATTCAATCTTAAGTACAGATCAATCTGGTGGTTTGAATATATTAGTTTAGTAAAGAATAACAAAATTTATTTGGAGATTTAAGAGATGGCTGAAGAAGAAACCACTGAAGAGCAGGAACCTAAAAAGAAAAGTCCTATACTAATGATAATTCTCATAGTAGTTGGAGTGCTTTTACTGCTAGTTACAACTGTTATGGTTACTTTGCTCAGTACAGGCTTTTTCGATGAAAAACCTGAAGAAATTGTAGAGCAGACTCTTGAAGAAGCCGAAACAGAATTAGAGTCGAGTGAACCTGAGACAGGTGAAGGCGTTGAAATTTTAGACGAACAAGGCCTACCTACAGGTGAATATGAAAAAAAGGCTCCCGCACCTCCAGAAAAAGTTGTCAAAGATGCGGCCCAACAAACTCGATTTGAGCATAGATATTACGAACTAGCTAAACCTTTTGTCTCAAACGTAGCAAACTCCAGAAAAGTAATGTCTGCTACTGTAGCAATCATGACTCAATATGATGAGCAGGTAATTATTAACATTGAAAAGCATGAATTTGCTTTAAGATCCGCTTCACTAGACGTAATGCGACAACACTCTGAAGAGGATTTGAAGAAACCTGAATTTAGAGTCGAACTTGCTGAAAAAATTCGCATTACAATGAATGCATTACTTGAAAGGTATGAGGATTTTGGCGGTATTGATGAAGTGTACTTTACTGAATTTGTCGTTCAATAATTTCGGGAATTAAAAAAAATGTCTGATCTATTATCCGAAGACGAACTTAATGCTTTGAGTGAAGGAGTTGCTGATGGCAGCATTCCTGTAGACACAGGCTTTAACACCAGGACAAAAGTGCGCAAGCATGATTTAGCAAGTGAAGACTCAACTCTAGGTGTAAATTTAGGCTCAGTTGAAATGATTAATGAGCGATTTATTCGTCTGTTTCGACTCGGATTGGTAGAAGTTTTGAGGTCAACCCCAAAAATTAACCCAAATAAGGTTGAAATGCTTAAATATGGAGATTATTTAAGAGGTAAAACTGCTCCGTTAGCTGTAAATATGATTAGGATGAACCCGTTAAGAGGTCATTCATTAGTAGTGATTGACCCAGCAGTGATTTTTGCCGCCTTGGATGTTTTTTTTGGAGGGGTAGGGACCAAACCAAAGCCAGTAGGAGCTCTTCCTCCTACACGTTTATTTACTCCAACCGAAAACCGAATCATAAAAATCATCCTAGATATTTTTTTTAAAAGCCTGTATGAGGCTTGGGCACCAATTATCACTCTTGAAATTGAGGTTGCTAGCTCTGAAATTAATCCTCAATTTGCTCAAATTGCTGATGAAAATGACCTTGTGGTTTTGTGTAGATTTGAAGTAGAGGATGGCCCTACCAAAAGTGCAGTTGACTTAGTTTATCCTTATTCAACTCTAAAACCCATAAGAGATTTGCTTAGAAACAGAGTTGCAACCGGAGATGGGAATGAGTTATCAGACAAGCAGTGGGCTGAGGATTTAAATGAGTCTGTCATTGAATCTGAAATTGAGCTACAAGTTTTATTGGGCCAATTAAAAACTACATTATTTAATCTCGAAAACGCTCGTGAAGGGGATATTTTATATTTCAAAAAAAATGATATGGCAAGGGTTGATATTTGTAACATTCCAACATTTGAAGCTGAATTGGGTGTTGTAAAGTCTGAGGTTGCAGTCAAAATTTGCAACTCTCTAAATGTTCTCGGTTTACCAGAAAAGGATGAAGATTATGGCTGATAATGAAATAGAAGAAGCAACAGAAGACAAAGATAAAAGTGATTCTGGATCACCCGATGATAATCTCGAAAAAGATGAAGTTAATGGTGAAAACTTAGTAGCCACCAATGAGGAAGAGGATCAAAATGGCAAAATAAACCCAGAAGTTCTTCAAGGAATTCCAGTAACAATTTCAGTTGAAGTGGGAAAAACCTCTTTAAAAATTCGTGACCTTCTCAGACTATCCCAAGGAAGTGTTGTAGAGCTTGATAGATTGGCTGGCGAACCTCTTGATCTACTTGTAAACAATACAGTAGTCGCACAAGGAGAGATTGTTCTTGTTAATGACAGATATGGAATACGTCTGACAAGAGTTGTACCTGCAGCTGAACGAATGAAAACCATATAAAAAATCAAATAACAAACATTCGTTCGAACTTATTAATCTTTCCAAAAATCAAGGAAAGATTAATAACGTAAATCAATATCAAAAAAATCTAATCTAAATACAGTTTCTAACAAACTAGTGCGGCATTATTTTTCCGCTATGCCAAAAAATCGGCAGGTTTTTGGCATAGCTATTGCTAATCCCAATATAGATGTCAATTTTACTTTTATTAGTTAGTAAATTGGTAATAAAAAATTTATAGGGTAAAAATTCAAAATGAATAATATTGATTCGCCGCTTTCCATGCCAGATTTGTTTTCTATGTTTGGTAGCTTCGTTCTGGTTCTTTTACTACTAGGTGTAGTTTTATTTATTTTAAAAAAAGTTCAAATGACCAGTTCGGTTTCTAATGGAGATCGTAAAATTCAAATTATAGAAATAATGCCAACTAGTAATAAACAGAAAATAATGCTACTAAANGTTGAGAACCAACANTTTTTGGTTGGTGTTTCNGGTCAAAACCTAAATCAACTGGGTCAATGGACCACAACTGAATCAATTCCAAAAAAGATAAAACAAAACAATAGCAAACTAAATGATAGTAATGATAAAGTCTTGCANGTTACTCCTCATAAAAATTCGNATGCGTATGAAAGAGCANATCAAAATTCGAAAAAAAATAATTTTTTGGAACCAAAAAAAATTAACTCCCCTGAAAAATCNTCTTTGTTAGATGAAAAGTTAAACAAATTCACAGAATTGTCATCTATCAAACAAACTGAGAATCTTTTATCCTTTGCAAAACAAATCAGAGGCACTTTAAATCAATCAATCAACAAAACGCATAGGACTTTGTGATGAAAAATATCTTTCATCCTATTTTTATAATTGGTTTCCTTACAGTCTTTTTAAGTTCATCAAATGAAGTTTTTGCACAAGGTCTTCCTGCAATCACAGCCGCCACAGGAGCCCAAAGCACACGCTACAGCCTATCTCTGGAAATACTGGCATTAGTTACAACAATAACTTTACTACCTTCAATATTGTTAATGATGACATCTTTCGTAAGAATAATGATAGTGATGTCATTACTTCGGATGGCACTTGGAACAGCACAAACTCCACCCAGTATGGTCTTAGTAGGGCTAGCACTTTTCTTGACAATTTTTATTATGTCTCCAGTTTTAAGTGAAATTTACACAAATGCTTTAGTACCTTATATGGATCAAACTTTATCTTTTGATGACGCAATTAAATTTGCGGAGGCTCCGATACGAGGTTTTATGCTTAACCAAACTAGAGAAACAGATATCGCGATGTTCATGAACATAGGAAGAATAGATCAACTAAATGGCCCAGAATCAGTTCCATTTGCGACACTCGTACCGGCATTTATAACATCAGAGTTAAAAAGTGCTTTCACCATTGGATTTTTAATTTATGTTCCATTCATTGTTATTGATATGGTGGTAGCAAGTGTTTTGATGTCCATGGGAATGATGATGTTGTCCCCTATGATGATTTCGATGCCATTCAAATTAATGTTATTTGTACTTATTGACGGTTGGAGTTTGATTATGGGTAATCTGGCGGCAAGTTTTGCCATGCCTTAAGAATAAAAAAAGGAGAATTATGGATGCATCAGCTGTAATGGACATTGGAAGAAATGCCCTACTAATGGTAATAATGATATCTGCTCCCATGCTTGGAACAGGACTATTAGTAGGACTTATAGTGGGAATAATTCAGGCGGCTACATCGATTAACGAAATGACTCTGACATTTGTACCTAAATTAATTGCAGTTGGAACTGGCATTACGATTTTTGGTGGGTGGATGATAAACACATTAGTTGATTTTGCAAAGAGTATGTTTAATCGAATACCACTATTATTTATCTGATAAATTCAATCTGAAAAACCCAGATGATCTCTTTTCTAGTAGCAGATATAGTCCAAGCTTTTTACACNATAGTTTGGCCAATGATAAGAATTTCTGCGATGTTACTAACAGCACCAATTTTTTCAATGAAAGCTGTAAATCTTCGCATTAGAGTAATAATCACAATAGCACTGACAATAACAATATANCCATTAGTGNAGTGGCCAATAATTGATCCACTTAGTTCAAACGGTTTAGTTGAGTTTTTTCATCAAGCCATGATTGGTGCTGTAATGGGATTGATGCTACAAGTGGTAGCTGCAGCTTTTGTTGTTGCTGGACAATCTATTTCCACAACAATGGGCCTTGCCATGGCCACAATGGCGGATCCAAACTTAGGAACAGTGCCCGTAATAGGACAACTATTAACAATACTAGCAACATTGATTTTTCTAGGATCAGGCGGCCATATTGTNTTAATAGANATGCTTCTTGAAAGTTTTCGTCTTTTACCTATTGGGCAACGANTAATATTGCCAGAAATTTATCAGGAATTAATTGCNTGGAGTAGTACCATTTTTCTGGGAGCAGTTTTATTAGCTTTACCCATACTATCGATCATGCTTTTGATTAATATTGGAATGGGTATTGTCACCAGGGCTGCTCCGCAATTAAATATTTTTGCNGTAGGTTTTCCAGCAATGATCATTGTAGGAATGGTTGTTTTAATCGGCTCATTAGGGGGTATAGGTATGAGAATGCAATGGTTGTGGAATTTAGGCCTTCAGCAAATTAGAATTTCTATTCTTGGGATTGCTTAATGGCACAAGAGAACGAAGATGGCGCAGAAAAAACCGAAGAACCCACGGCCAGAAAACTTGAAAAGGGCAAAGAAGACGGGCAGATAGCTCGGTCTTCAGAACTTGGAATAGCTGGCGGAACCATTGTTGGTTTACTTGTTCTTTTNCTTGCTGGCGGTTACTTCGTGACTGAATTAGCTGAAGTATTTAAAGGTGCATTTGCGTTTGATAGAAAAATTATTTTTTCTCCAAATTTATTACCTGTAAGGTTCATTGCAACTCTTGGAACCGCATTGTTTATTTTTGCTCCATTATTTTTTTTATTGGTATTTATTGCAATTGTCTCGGGCTCGGCACTAGGAGGTCTGAATTTTTCTATTAAAGCTATGATGCCAAAAGCTAGTAAGCTAAATCCTAAAAATGGATTAAAAAGAATGTTTGGTATTCAATCAATAATAAACCTGTTTAAATCTTTATTAAAATTTATCTTGGTTGCTGGAACGATGTATTTGGTTGTGAGAATGGAGTACCTAGAATTACTCACATTAAGTCAAATGAGTTTGGAACCTGCCTTAGCCAAAGCCGGGGCTATAATAATAAGATCTGCGCTTTTAGTTGCACTGACTTTGCTGATAATTGCAGCAATTGACATACCAATACAAATTCATCAATTCACTGAGGGTATGAAAATGACCTTACAAGAAGTCAAAGATGAAATGAAAGATGTAGAAGGAAGACCCGAGGTTAAACAAAAAATAAAACAGAGACAAAGGGAAATTGCCGCTTCACAGATGATGGAAAAAGTCAAAGATGCTGATGTTGTAATTACAAATCCAGAGCACTTTTCAGTGGCACTATCCTACGACCCAGCGTCTGATGGTGCGCCAATAGTNCTTGCTAAAGGTGCTGACCTTATGGCCTTTCGAATTAGAGACGAAGCACAAAAACATGGAATACAAATNTTTTCAGCTCCTCCTCTTGCTAGAGCATTATTTTTTACAACTGAGATTGACCAACCAGTGCATCCCGACCTCTATTATGCAGTCGCTCAAGTTATTGCATATGTGTTTAACCTCAACAGCATATCAAGTGGGGGATTACCTCCTCAAAAACCACAACCTGACATTCCTTCATCTATGGAATTTGATGAAAACGGAAATTCAGTCGAAAATACATTATGAGCATAACAGACCTATTTTTTAGACCATTTGATAAAGCCAGACTTGAGCGTTTAGTATTAGCCATNGACCAAGATAAACTTAGCGCTGCACTTGTGTGTGATAGTGAAGGACTTCTGGACCACTACGGTCGNATGCTTGTAAGAAAANTNAGGATGATTCCAAATTTAACAGTTGAGGTATATTACCCTAACAGTACTGAAGCACTTCTCAATAGGTTNAACAGGATTTTAGAAGATGTNCCAATTGATTCCGCAGTTAANCCTGAAATATCAGAGGCTCCAGATAAAGTACTTGTGGCATTTGATTCTCAAGCGACTGGAATAAGAGAAGTTCAATTAATGGCTAGACTAGTAAAAGATTTTCCNGGGGCTAACACCAGAGTTATTTTAATGCTGGATAAGCTATCTAGTACTCAATATGAAAAAAAAATAGAAGCATTTGGAAATAAAATTATAAGATGGGATATCACTACCCCAACTGACCGAGAAGCTGCAATTTTACTTAGCGAGTCTGAGTTGTCTGGTATGCAACCCGAGGTTAGACAGGCTTTAGCTAATGTTGGAGTTTCTTTAGATGCAAAATTAGCTCTTGCAGCCAGTAGCAAGGCCCTGAAAAGAGCAGAGGAAACTCTGTCTCCAACCAAAAATCAAAATTCAGTTAAAAAAGAGCCAACCCAAATGGATAACGGATCCGAACTTGGTCAAAATGTTATTACTCCCTCGAAAAATTCAGAAAGTACGAAAATTAAGGCAGAAAAAAAGATCAGTAAAAAACCCTCAAAAGAACAACAAAGAAAGCGTGCTGAAAAGATCAATGCATTAGTTGCAACATTATTTTTATTATTTGTTTCCAGTGGAGTTTTTGCATGGGTGACTTTAACCGAAGCTTTATCGGTTGAAAAAATTCTTAATGAAGCAAGAAATATCTTATTGGCCACCTCAGAGGTAAAAAGGCTCAAAGACACTCAAGAAAATCAAATCGCTGACCAAAATTTTTCAAAATTGATTGATAATAAGCAAGTTTTAATTACTGATGGGAATGACTCTCTGTCTGAAGAAAATATGAACAGGGAAGAAGTTGAGAAGCCATTACAAAATGAAATATTAGCCGATAGTCTCATCCAAAAACCGAGTTCCAATCAAGAAATTGTAAATAAAACAGAAAAAACAAGCCTAAAAATTACACCAGAACTTCAACCTGGTTTTTACGTTCAACACACGGCCAGACCTTCGAAAGAATTAGCGGAGGAATTAAAAAATAAATTTC
>NHFB01000023.1 GCA_002170285.1 Betaproteobacteria bacterium TMED100 | reverse complement strand
TTTATAAGTCTAGAGGACTGTCCTGGAGAAACACTTTACAAGAGTCCTAGAATTGGTTCATTTGGTCTTACAGAAGGCAATTTTTTTAAAAATTACAATAAAACAGTTATGCAGGTATGTCCTTATCAAGATCCTACTATAATTATAAAAAAAATTAGTAGGCCATATGTAACAAATCAAAATTTAATACTTATTCAAAATTTAAGATTAATATCAGATAGTGGATATCACTTATTCCCTCCTCAAATGGATCCAAGAAAATACGGTAAAGAAGTTTACAGATTAATTAGAGGGACTTTAGGAAATACCATTACTTGTGGGTGAGTCTGTACCAGAAAAATGGTTTAAATTATTTGATTCATTTGGGATCGACAAAAGCAAAATTGAACTTTTCCTGCCGTTGCAACTATTCTTTTTAATGAATAAATACTATGTAATGCATCATGTAAAAGAGAAGAATCAAGGGAAGTAGCAATAAAACTTCAGGATTTTTATGACATAAAATTATCAACTGAAAAATCATTTCAAACATATTAGCATTCAGGAAAATACAATAGATTGTCTTTATTGCTCCAGAAAGAATGCTAGATGGAGAAAGACCTCTAATGAAGATGAAGTTGTCTCGTGGTTACCAAGTAATTATAAAACAGAAATTTTTGAACCAGAAAATTTGTCAATTAAGCAACAGCTAAATATGTTAGGCAAAACAAAAAAAATTTTTGGAGTTGGTGCTTGAATTCCTTTTTCAATGTTTTTACCTAAAGATTCAGTTTTTTTTGAGATCAGACCTCCCCAAGGACATGGAGTAGTTGGGAGATGCTGGGCTGATATGTTTAAATTTGGTTATCACAGGATTGCGACAGAGTGGAATGAAGGAGACATTAAATTACCAAATTTTCAAGAACAAGATCTATCAATTAAGATGGAGGATTTAATCAATGATGTGAACAAAATTGCGGAAATAACTCAATTAATCAAAAAAAATAATTAAAAATTTTTAGTTGAGAAAAAGAATTTCCACTCTGGACAGCTTTTCAATACCACGAATAATAAGCTAGGATACATAATAAAGTGGAATAGCACTTGAAAAAGTCAAAGCCAAAACTATTCCATTAGCTGTTCCTGTTGACAAGTAATTATGATGTTTTTTATTTAATAGGTTTGAAAGAAATCCAAAAGTTAATCCAAATAAAATAAAAAGTAAAATTAAGTATGCCATCAAAAAAAGTTCATCGAAATTAAGATAAATTGCTGTCGATAAAGAAATCAAAACNTTAAGCTTTAAAAAATTAGCTAAAAGCCATCCATGTTTTCCCGATTCGTAAATTATTTGTAATACCGTACAAAAAAGCATGCATGAAATTGTTAAAAGTAGAAAAACAGTAACTCTTCCAAAACTTAAAAAATATGAACTTATATAACTNTCAAGTAATCCACCNAGAATAATAATATAAAAGAATGTCAGCCAAAAGAAACTAATAGGATTAAAANTACTTAGCCATTTTTCATTAAATTTTAATGGCGTAAAAAAAATAATACATAAACTAAGTAAAGAAAAATAATTTACAACATAATTGTGTACTGGATAATTTAAAAATTGAACTTTAAATGATTGCAAGAAAAAAGGTATAAAAATTGATGAAAGAATAATTATAATCCACAGCCTTTTTTTATTTATCTCAAAATTCGCAGAACTTTTTTTGGGGAAAAATCTAATCAGTAGTATGAAAATAAAAATTAAAGAAGTAAANGCAGATGCAACCCAAAATCCAATTGAATTATTACTCTGAACNTTAACAGAAGAACCAAGCTCTTGGAGCCAATTTGCAATAAAAATTTGGGTGTCAGAAGAGTATAAAATTCCAACGTGATCGGAATTCTTNATAATCTGCATTTTTCTAGCNACACCATCTTTTACCGAACCATAAGTAACATTTTTTTTTGCATTATTTATTCCATTNTCTTTGAAAAATTCCACGGTTTTTTTAATTAATTTTTTTTCCCATTCTCCATTTAGTATTAAAAGATTAGGAAATGTTTTGTTTAGGGTTTCGTTGGTATAGGTGGATATTCCGATAACCGATTTTATATCGTCTCTGACATTAGCTGATCTAATTATGANATCACTTGCCATTGAATGCCCTATCAATATTGCTTTTGAATATCGATACTCTTTTTTATATGTATCAATAATTGTATTAAGTTGCTCAATAAATCTTATGGATGGACCATTTGGATCTCTAACATTTCCAAAAAAAGGGCTTTTGTGTTTTCCATGACCAAGAAAGTCAAAACGTATTGTAGTATGGCCGGCATTTGCTAATGAAACAGCAATGGATCGCATAAAGCTGGTTGAGCCCGCAAATCCATGTGCGAGAATAATCAATTCACCTTTATTGTTTTCNTCAAAGGGTTTTGTGACTACAATGGGTGTACCATCAATATTCTCATATTTTNTTAAAAGGTTTTCTTCTGATTTTTTTAAATTATAAAATGATCCGACNAAAATAAATAAAAAGAAAAAGAAAAAGATTGAATTAAATCTATTCACAAAACCAATACTAATTAAATAGCAATTTTTGTTGTGTATTCATTATTTGTTGCCGTAGGATTTTAATTCCTAGGTGCAACCTCCCAACTTGATTTCAAAAAACAAATAGCACATAAAGAGTTGTCTTTGAAAATTGATTNAAAAANTTTTTTTACATGAATAAACTGCCACTNATACCCTTGCTTAACCTCTGAAACGACTAGTTTTTGATCATCCATATCTATAAGTATATTATCTATCTTTTTTGCACTAACATTGGTTTTAGACATGTGAATATTTTAGTATGAGAGNAAATTANAAAGTGTGAGAACTAATATAATCTGTAGAATTTTTTTAGCATAATTTTTTACTTTTTTTCACGGGCTTCAACATCAATTGTAGTTTTTTGTTTTTTATAAAGGTCCTGGTTTTGTTTTTTGACTTGTTGTTTTTTCAAAATGCCAACAACAAGAGGAAAAAGTCTAGGAAGAAGTCTGTTTATAACAAGCCCTATTAGCCTACCCTTAATTAAAGGAATTATAAAATGAAACATTTTTACCTCTTTCTATTTAATTTATATAATCACAAGCAAATTTCATTACAACATATCCAATTGAATTAGGCTTTGGATAACTAATTTCTTTTGGGTTNATCTCTCCTGTGATTTTTCCCTTGCCCATTGGCTTATTATAAAAAGTATCACTTAACCAAATTCTTTTTCCCTCTGTACAATCGACTTTAAATTTGCGAATGAATGAATAGTCACCATTTTTTGGTTCNANGTAATCTTCCAACCTAGAATAATAAAGGAGTCCATTTCGATTTTTTATGTTTTCAACGTCTACATAATAAGAGTCTCCACTTCTATCCACAATAACCTTCTTCCAATTAACAGCAAATCCATTAATAGAAGAACAAAGGAGAGTAAGTAGTAATAGTTTTTTCATATGATTAAACCTCATTTCTTGAAGATTCCCAAAATACACAANCTNGAATTTACGGCATAATTAATATTCAGATGTGAATGATCATCTAATCTTACCCAATCATCTNTGCAAAATACCATTTGTATTAGTGTGGAACTNCTAACTTAGTTAAGGGGGATACTTAAAGGGCTAAGTTTACTTTTTAANTACCTATGCTGATTCAGCACAATTAACAAGCATCATTAAAGACTNGTATTCTTTCTGACTGAGGTAAAAGAGGTTAATANTCTTGGTACAAAGAATTTTTTTATTTTAAAATACTGATAAATATAAATATTTATGTATTTACTTTTTTGGCGGAGAGAATATTTAACAATTGGAGAAAAGGCTAGAATTAAAATTTAGTGCCAAATAATTAGATCCATTTAGTATTCAAAATCACTTTTTTACTATTACTCCCACTGTTACTCATCAATTTTTTATTTTTTTTGCAGGCTTTCACATNAATTGAAGTTTTTGTTCGAATTGTTTCAAGTTGTAAACCTGTCACTACTCAAAAGTCATGGCTANCAATTTCAGTAAATAACCATAGAAAATAGTAAGCATTGCCACTGCCAAAGCAGATCCCATCTTGTCAACATCACCCAAAACGTCAAACCTGTTGCCTGCAATAGATATAAGACCAATTAATGTTCCAAGCCAACCAAAATATACGCCTCCATCACCAATGTTTTTTGCCCAACTACCTTGTTTGGATTTAATTAAGCTATAACCAGTAGCTCCACCTAAAACAAAAATTAAGCTGTGAATGTCATTAAATAATTGCGNACCAACAATGTCCACAGCCCCAAATATAATNCCAATAACAATGAACAAACCAATAAGTTTTTTCATGTATCTAAACCTTTATTTTGGAAGCTAACCAGTAGACATACATGCCAACAAGCATGGTTGGATTCAGACAAGCAAAATAAAACGTACATTCATCACGAATTAATTTAGTCATCTATTTTCATTCTTTGTAGTTTAACACCGTATTCATTTATTCTTCTTTGACTGCTATTTACAGTCTTTATTTTCTAAAATTTCTCCAAAGGCGAACTGCAACACTAAAGAGTCTATTTAAAATAATCCCNATGATNCGACCCCTAATTAGGGCAAAAATAAAACGTAACATTCTTACCTCTTTTTATTTACTTTACATAATTACAAACAATTTTTATTACATCATANACANCTGTATTTTNTCCAAATATCCCAGTAGTTTATATTNACAATCACTNAAAAATAAANATCAGCAGTAGTATGAAAAATAATAGATAAATCTTTAAGTAAAAAAAGGATGAAGGGACAACCAACGAAGATTTAATTTAGATACTCAGTAAGCCTTCGTTTGTAGAATACTTTATATATTGATAACAAAGAGATGGAAGACTCGTAAATAATAACCAAGTGGATATTACTTAATTCTTTTTAATCCTCGATAATTTTCATTTATATCTGAAATTTCAAACATAATATCAATACTTTTTTCAAGCCCCTNTTCACTTCCTGTAAAAGAACTTAGCACCTTATATTTTTTACGAGTGCGTTGTTTGTATTCAGAAACTAAAAAATAATGATTTAGATTTTCATAAAGCTTCGCGAGATAAAAATAATCAGTACCTCCTGTTGAAAATACGGAGAACACCTTTAGTTTTTTTTTATTTATTTCAATGTATTCACCAACTTCGATATGAAAGTTGAATCGGTCATTATTTTTTTTACATCGCATATTCATCTTTGGTCATTTTATTTGGCACACATAAAATAAAATATAGAAACTCTTTTTGTTTTTTTTTAAAATCTAAAATTTTTAATTGTTATGGCTTGTCCAAATGATTATTTAACCAAAAAGCTGAGAAAAANACCATGTTTANGTGTGTGGGAATCCTAACTCAGTTTANGGNGGTGCCCCCAGTGTGGAGGTCTAGTTCTTAGAAAAAGCAATGAGGGTGCCCTATTCCGTTAAAAAAAATTTAAATTGTGTGGGTCAAAATGTTGGCAATTTAAAACATTAGCTTAGATAAAGGCAAGAAAGAAAACATAAAAGCACATGTCCCCATTTGATGATCNCTTTTCCTCTTTACTTCTTTTGTTTGTAANACCTAAATTGATTCATTCTCAACGCATAATTTCACTATTTAATTTAGTTAGAACCTTCCTCTCATTTACTCAGTCCAATGATTTTAAAAATTTAAAAATTGCAACTTGCACCTCTGATTTNCCAATGTAGGGCACTCCAAGCCCTAACATTGTGTCAAAATGTCCAGCATCAACGGGTAAATACTCAATCTTACTCCCCNCACCAGCAAGCGCTTTGTACAATACTTCAGAGTTACTTGCCGATACTAGCCTGTCTCTTTTTCCATGGATNAGAATCCCTGGAGGAGCTTTATCACTAGCAAAAGAAACTGGCCTTGCCTTGTCGATATCATTGATAACGGACTCAAAGATAGGACGAATATACCTTATGGATAGTGGATTAAAATTATAAGGCCCGCTCAATCCAACCCACCCTCCGAGTACGCTTCTATCAATTCCAATTTCATTAAAATAATTTGGATCNAAAACAAGTAGAGAGACAATATGAGCACCAGCTGAATGGCCTACGAGGATAAGTCTTCTATTATTNTTGTTCAAATCCATGTTTGTGTGAACCCACTTTACNGCCTTGGCAACGTCCTCTACAAATGAGGGNAAATTTACTTCTGGATAAACACGATAATCTGGAATTATGGTTATAAATCCTTCATTTGAAAAAAGCTTACCAACAAACCTGTAATACTCTTTTTTTCCCGAAAAAAGTCGACCGCTTCTCCAGGATCCTCCATACACGAACATAACGATATTTTCGTTTAGTCTGCCCTCGTTACTTGGAGAATAAATATCCATTGTCATTGAAGGACTGTTTCCGTATGGTTGTTCTTTTTCTACGGTATATCCATTCCTATCAACCAAAAGGTCAATTGCTCGAAAAGGAGAACAAGATGATATTAGGCAACCCATAGTTACTAAAATAGTGATTCGTCCACAAAACTTCCAAATGTTACACCAAAAGCTTTCAGCAAATTGCTTACTTCTTTCTGCCATATTTTAAAACCCGTCTGTAATTATGAACCATCGGGCTGATGTTGCACTATGAAAAGAAAATAATAAAAGTAAAAAAATAAAGCTAACGTTGTGGCGCATATTATTCATTATTTTTAATAAGTGGAGTGATTGTAAAGGAATTACAAAAATTCTAATTCTAGTATTTACATTTACCCTCGAAAGATCCCATTCTAACAACATCATCCCCTAAAATAGGTTTCCAGGTTCCATTAGCACTTAAGTTTTTGTAATCACCAGTGCCAGTTCCTTTAGCAATTTTCCAAGTGCCATTTTTTGCATTAGGCTCTATTCCACCGTGATCAACGAAAACTCCATTTTCTCCTTTTCTCGCACAAGCGTACATTGCTTTGAAGGTTCCATCAGGATATGAAATCACTACATCTGCACAAGCACCAATTCCTTGTTGTTTACTGTTTTCTGAAGTCAAGTTTCCTCTATGAACCTGNGANGTTAAAGTAATTCCATCACCCAAATCAACTGTGTTNCGAAAAGTATTTGTATTTGACCACTTNCCCGAACAGGTCTGACTAGCAAATGTAAAACCTGAAAATAAAGTTGAGAATGTTAAAAAAAATGAAATAAATAGTATGCGCATTTTAAACACCTATAATTATTAATATAAAAAATTAATAATTATTATTTTATACTTAATTACTTTAGTATAGTAGGTTTTTTTTAGTAACAAATANNACCTCTCCAAATACGTAAGTATGGAGAGAATCNAAGTGATTATGTATTTATTGATTAAANTTATATTAAAGTTTTTTTAAGTTTTGACGATACTTAAACATGTTTATATNATAAATATAATAGTTTTTTTCAACTTGACANCTCTCTTGCTTTTACATTAATAACTAACACTTCAGAGGATTNTAAGTCANAATTTTAGTGGTTAAATGAACACAATATACAAAAATCTTGAATACTTCGAATCACAAACTCAAGGGGAAACCATCTTCAAAAGTAATGGTTCAGGTAAGTATGCGTTGAGCCCTTATGATTTCTTCTTAGAAGAAAACACATTACCAGTTGAGACATTTGAAGACCCTACTATTACAATAAAAAAACTCAACACGTGCGTAGTCACAAATCGCAATGTCATCATATCTTCAAATGGAAATATTGTCCTTGATAACGGTTATCACCAGTTAGCTCCCCCAATTAAGATACAAGATCATGGTTTAAAACCTGACTCCATCATAGTTGTCCCATCCATTGGCTGGCAATGCCAANTAATGACTGAAGACACCACAGATATAGAAAGAGGATTTTATATTGGCGATACAGATAATTTTGGACATTGGNTGTTTGAATTCCTACCGAAATTCTTGTGGTACAAGAAAATTTTCCCAAACAACGATTATCCAATTTTAATTGGCAATTCAGTTCCCGAAAAATGGTTGGAATTAATAAAACCACTTGGAATAGATACGTCAATTATTAAAAGGTTTGCTTCATTTAAATCATTATTTTGCAAAGAGTTAATANTCTGNAGTGCCTCATGTAAAAGAACAAACACTAATGCAGTGTCAATAAGAATGGATGATTTCTTTAAAATTCGTTCATTAGTAGAAAATTATTATGCTCATACATCATTTGATGGTGATTATATAGATTGCCTTTTCTGTACCCGCAAAAATGCGAGATGGAGGAAAACAAAAAATGAAGATGAGGTTGTTGAATGGCTTGAAAATAATTTTAAAAAAGTAGTAATTTTTGAACCTGAAAAACTATCCATTAGGGATCAACTAACTCTTTTAGGAAAAACTAAATTCTTTTTTTCTACTGGNGGCTGTTTGCCCTTTGGAATGTTTTCTTCTAAAGACTCTGTTCTTTTTGAACTAAGACCTCCTGAGGGCCATGGGTTTGTTGGGAGAATTTGGTCCGATATCTTTAGGTTCGGATATCACAGAATTAGCTCTGATTGGTGTGATGGAGTCCAATCCGAGGTTGATATGAAAGATTTTCACCTCAAAGATCTTTCTATTAACTTTGAACAATTTAAAAAAGACGTTTTAAGTATCAANAGTAAATGCAATTTATTTTAATTTAANGGAATGAATTTGAATTTAAAAATAAGAGAAAAAAATTTCAGAAGATTTATAGATAAAATACCTCTAAGAAAAAATATAATAAATGATTTAATGGTTGAAATACCTTTAGATAATAATTTTTTCAATCAATTGCAAATCAATACAATAAATTATCTATCGGAGTCAGCTCAGACCGAAAAAAATATAAAAAATGAAGCTGAGTTACTTTNCCTTTTGAAAAATAAAAAACTAAGAAATATGACACCAAATGGTTCAGTAATTTCAAAAAATGTGACAAGCTTTGAATACAACCTATTAGCAAAATCTTACTTTAAGGTAATAAAAAGTTTAAAAATAAATTCTGAAATAGAAAGGATACATTTTCCCTTCAATATAAGAATCAAATATCCTCAGGTCACTGAAGGTAACCTTACAAGATTCCACCCAACTGAATTTATGCATAGTGATGGTTGGACAGGTGCAAGTCCTAATTGGGTTGCAATTCATATTTTTTTATTTGGTGATGTCGAAAACAATAATATTCGTTACGCCTACCCTCCCTCTGAATTGCAGGAAAGTTGGCTGGGTCCAAAATTAAAAAGTGCTGAACATCAGTATATTGGGAAAAAATTTGAGATTATTGACTACACACCTAAAAAAGGCCATTTAGTGTTGGCTGATAATTCAGTTATACATCAATCGCATAGAGAAAAAAATTGTGGTATCAGAGTATCTCTCGATACAGGGTTTGACATTTTAAATCCAGAGCTTAAAAAGTTTTACAGGAACAGAAATGTTTCATTAAACGGAGTTAATGTAGAAGAAATTAGATCTAAAGAGGAGTTTGATAAAAATGTGATTTTTGGTATTGGTGAAACCTCTTTTTTTAATTTTCCCGATGGTTTCGACGATCACCCTGACAATCAATCTGGATTTGCTCATGCTGCCAGACCCAAACTCATAAATTTGGTGAATAGAGACGAAAAGGTTGGAGTAGTAAAAAAATTAATGTCTGATATAAAGTCACAACTTCAAAGAGGCTTGCAAATGGAGTCTAAAAAATCAGGAATAATTTTAAATGATTTGCAAAGGCTAATCAAGAAAATTAGAACTTAAAAATAAAAATCTTGAAATTGTTCAAACGGATTTAGAAATTTACGAAAATTGCCTTAAAGTATTAGATGGAATTGATGTTTGTCTTCATTTTGCAGCATATATTAAGGGGGCAAAAGGTCAATCAGATGCAACAAATTTTTCATCTTTAGTACGAAAAAACCTTACACTGACAATAAACATGTTATCGGCTGTCGTCGAGAAGAAAATTGAAGCCCTTGGGTTTATTGGTAGTTCAACAATGTATCCTGATACTAGTGATTCTGTTTCTGAGGACCAGGCTTTTGAAAAGAATCCTCATGATGTTTATAGAGGTGTGGGAAATATGAAAAGATATTGTGAAAATGTTATTCAGTATTATGGAGATATTTCAAAAGTGAAATTTGGAATAATTAGAACTACTGCCATGTATGGACCTTTCGATTCATTCAATGATAATGGTCATGTCATTCCTCAGTTAATAATGAGAGCATCACGTAAGCCCAAAATTTTTGATGTTTGGGGTGATGGTAAACAAATTCGAGATTTTGTATATGTAGATGATGCTATAGATGGTCTTATGCACGTTCTTGAGAATGGTAAAAGTTGTCGTCCATATAATATTGCGACCGGTTGTGATGTATCTGTAAGAGAACTAGCCAAACTAGTT
>NHFB01000022.1 GCA_002170285.1 Betaproteobacteria bacterium TMED100 | reverse complement strand
ATAAAATTACCATTCCCAGAAAAGGAAAGCATCCTTTAAAAATTGTCCATAATTCTAGGCCTTTNGGTGCAACACCCTTTAAGTAATANGCAGACATGGCCATTGGTGGTGTGAGAAACGATGTTTGTAAGTTAATGGCAATTAGAATACCAAAGAGTATTGGATCAACATCAAAATAACTTAANAGAGGTAAAAATATAGGAACAAAAATTATGATTATTTCAGACCANTCCAAAGGCCAACCAAGAATAAAAATAATCAGNTGTGTCAGNATCAGAAACTGTATAGTAGACAAGTTCATGCCAAGCATAAAATCTTTAATTACATGTTCTCCTCCCAGGTAAGAAAAAACAGATGCAAAGGTCCAAGATCCAACGAACAGAAAACATACCATGGCAGTAGTTTTGGCAGTTAGGTAAACTGACTCTTTGAGTCTAATCCATGTAAATGCACCATAAAAAANAGACAGTAGGATACCTCCCAATGCACCCATTGCAGCAGCCTCACTNGGNGTAGCTAATCCAAACAAAATTGAACCTAGAACAGCAAAAATTAGAATAGCNAATGGAAAAAAAGATTTCGCTAATAAAAGGAAAGTTTCAAAAAAGGAATGTCTGTTACCACCTTCAAGCTTTGGAGCTAGGGATGGGTTAAAAGAAACTCTTAAAATAACGTAGCCAAGGTACAAGGAGGCTAGCACTAGTCCAGGTCCAATAGCAGCTGCATAAAGTTTAACAACAGAAATACCCGCTGTCGCAGCATAAACTATCAACATAATTGAGGGAGGAATTAAAATACCTAATGTTCCACCTGCAGTTATTACACCTGACGCTAGTTTTTGATCGTAACCAGCTTTCAACATCGCAGGCAAAGCAAGAAGACCCATTAAAGTTACCACTGCACCAACAATTCCGGTTGCTGTTGCAAATAATGTGCATGTAATGAGGGCAGCGACTGCCATTGAACCAGGTAAATGTCTTAAACCAACTTGAAGGCTATAAAATAGTTGGTCTAAGATATTGGCTCTTTCAATTATGTAACCCATGAAAAGGAACAAAGGAACTGAAATTAAAACATCATTGCTCATTACACTGAATGTATTTTGAACAAACAAATAAAATATCTTATTTTGAAAAATTGCCTGTCCAGGGTCAAAATAAGCGTAATACCCAAAACCTATTCCGACTGCCATCAAAGTGAAGGCAATTGGGAAGCCCAAAAATATAAATATAATGAAAATGCCTAACATACATAAAGCTAAAATTGGATCAGTCAAATCAATCAATCCTCAAATCTTTATTTAAATTCAAAGCCGTTTCATCAACATCGACACCTCTTCTCAACCAATTTCCAGTTTTAATGCAATAGATACATCTCATAACCTCTGCAATACCTTGAACCAATAAAAAGAACCCGGAAAAAAGAATTATTAATTTAATTGGCCAAACTGGAACACCCACTGGACTATTAACAGATACTTCTCGCAATTTAAATGCAGCGATTCCATACTCATAGCCTGAAAAAACCATTGCTAAGATTCCAGGAAAGAAAAATAAAACGTACAAGACCAAGTCAATTCGAGCTTGAGTTTTAGGCTTCAAACGCCTGTAAAGAAAATCACCTCTTACATGTCCACCTCTTGCTAAAGTGTATGCTCCAGCCATCATGAAGATTGTGCCGTAGAGCATGTAGCTCATATCAAATGCCCAACTAGTTGGGTTACCAAAACCGTACCTCATGAAAACTTCGTAGCACGTTCCTAAAATCAAAATGATAATACACCAAGCAAAGCTTCTGCCAACAGAAACAGAGAGGTTATCGATAAAGAATACAAATTCTTTAAGTTTGTTCATTTAAAAAAAATTTTTGATTGTTATTTGGGCAACTTAATTTTAAAGGTATGCTCATAGCCTAATTTAAAATCAGCATCATTAAAGAATGAATAATAAGCAACTCTTTTAGCCCAAGCCTTTGCAGAATCATTTACTTCTTTGAAGAAAGGATCCTCTTTTTCTAATTTTGCAGCCACCCTATCCCAAGCTTTTAGCTGAGCTTTAAAAACTTCTTGAGAAGTTCTCGAAACCCTTACCCTATCTTTAGAAATTAAAGACAGTAGATCCTTAGAGTAATTATCCTGTGCAGTCCATGAATTAGATGATGAAGCCGCCTCAGCAGCATATTTAAGCACTGCTTTTAAATCCTTTGGTAGCTTTTCGTATTTTGTCTTATTGAAAATAATTTCAAAAAATTCCATAGCTTGATGATATGAACCCATTGAGTAAAACTTACACACATCGGCAGCACCCAATCTTCGATCAGATGTAGGGTTATTGAACTCAAAGGCATCTAAAACACCTCTTTCCATGGCAGGAATTATTTCACCGCCAGGTAGTTGAGTTACTTTAACACCTAATTCTTGCATTAGGTCTGCTGCAAGACCTACAGTTCGATATTTGATTCCTTTAAAATCAGAAGCACTTTTAGGAGGTTGTTTTTTAAACCACCCTAGTGGTTGACTTGGCATTGGGAAAGCAAAAAAACCTTTAATGTTTAATCCCAATTTTTTTTGGAGTTTTTCATACAATTGATAGCCTCCACCTCGCATTATCCAACCTAACATCTGTTGTGAATTAGCTCCGTTTATTGGTCCTGAACCAAATAAAGATGCAATTTTAGATTTTCCATACCAATAAACTGGTACCTGATGACCAGCATCCAGAACCCCTTTACTTACAGCATCAGTTAATTCAAAAGGCTTTACTACTGCCCCAGCCGACAAGTAATCTAACCTTAATCTACCTTCTGCCATTATGTTCACTCTTTCAACATATTCCAGAGCAAACTCATTCATGATGTCTTTACTACCCCATGCACCTTGCATTTTAAAAACAATAGGGTCCTTAGCAACAGAAACTAAAGGGAAACCAGCTATTGGAGCAATCGCCGCAGTAGATCCTGCCTTGGACAAAAAAGTTCTTCTGCTAACATTTTTATTAACAAGATTGATATCTAATTTTTTGGTATGAGTATTATTTTTTTGAATTAATTTTTTGTCTCTTTTTTTCATATGTAATTNAGTTNTAAATTTTAGTTATTTTGTNTATTTTTAAGTCTAATTCTTATTCTAAGAGAAATAAGGCTCATAATGAATAATTTAGTTAACTATTATNGATTACGGCCAAAAAAAATTGCATAAGTTACCGGTACTANCAACAAAGTTANTAAAGTAGCGACCACTAACCCACCCATNATTGCAACAGCCATTGGACCCCAAAAAATGCTATTAGTCAAAGGTATCATTGCCAGAATAGCAGTACCAGCCGTAAGCATCATAGGTCTAAACCTTCCCACTGATGCCTCAACAAGGGAATCGTGTAAATTAAAGCCTTTTGATCGTTCNCGCTCAATTTGGTCAACTAAAATAACAGANTTTCTTATTATNATACCAATTAATGCGATGATTCCTAAACCAGCTACAAAACCAAGTGGCCTATTAAAAAGAAGTAAGGCCATAATAGCTCCTGATATTCCTAGAGGAGCAGTTGCAAAAACCAAAAAACTTTTTTTTATTCCCGATAATTGCATAACTAGTAAAGTAAAAATCAAAAAAAACACTATTGGTAAACCCGCAATTATAGATTTCTGCCCCTTTTGATTTTCCTCTAAAGTTCCGCCAACTTGTAGTTCTAATCCTGGAGGAAAAGTAGATGCAATACTATTTATTTTAGTTCTTAATTCCTCAGTTATTGTTGTACTTTGANTGTGACCAACAGTATCTGCCTGTAAAAACATAGAGAACTTATTGTCATATCTCCAAATCAAAGGGTATTCCCACTCAACCGAAAATTTTACAATTTTTTCCAACGGTACCGTTTCACCAAACTTTGAAGAAACCAAAATCCCTCTTAAATCAGAGATTTCATCCCTATCCTCTTTTTTTAACCTAAGCTCAATAGGAATAAGTTGTTTTTGGTCTCTAAATTCACCAATCACAATTCCAGATGATCTTATTTTTAAGGCATTTGATATCGATAAGGGATCAATTCCCAACTCTCTTGCTCTNGTGTTATCAACTAAAACCTTAATTATCGGGCTTTTCTTACCCCAGTTGTTATGAACTCCAATCAAATTATTATGTTTAGACATTATTGCCTGAACAAGTTGTGCAACATAAAAAAGATCTTCTTCATTTTCTGAAACTAGTCTAAAAGATACTGGATATGGAATTGGAGGACCATTGGGCAAGACTTTTANNCTAACTCTGGCTTCAGGCAGTAACTTNTTTGTAAGTAGCCTAATTTCCTCTAAANTGTTGTCCCTGTATTTTCTGTCAGATGGGGTNATTACAATTTGTGCAACATTTGAATTTGGAAATATAACATCAAGTGGTAAAAAAAAACGAGGTGCTCCTGACCCTAACCAACTTACAACATTATCTATATTTTTAATCTTTTTAATTTCATTTTCAAGTTTTAAAACTGCATTCTCTGTTGCATATGGAGAAGAATTCTCTGTTAAAAAAATATCCACTAAAATTTCAGGTCTATTTGAGTCAGGAAAGAATTGGCTTTCAACTTTTACTAGTCCAACGAAACCAGAAAAACAAAAAATCAAAATAAAAAAAAAAGGAAAAAAATTTATTTTTAATANAAAAACTCAGTAAAGATCGATATTTTTTCATCGATATTTTGTNACTGTTGTCCTTATTCTTAATGCAGACCTCATCATTAANTTTATTTCTCTTNTTTAATAACCAAAACCCAACGACTGGAACAAAAAAAACAGATACGATCCAGGAAATCAAAAGTGCAGTAGCAGTAACGGCATAAATTGCATATGTGTATTCTCCCACCTCAGACTTTGCTAGACCTATTGGTAAAAAACCAAGAGCCGTAATTAATGTTCCAGTTAACATTGGTTTTGCAGTTAAATCGTAACTTGAACTGACTGCCTCAATTGGACTTAAACCTTCATGTATTTTTCTAAACATCATTTCAATGACTATTATTGCGTCATCAACTAACAAACCAAGAGAAATAATTAATGCTCCAAGTGATACTTTATGTAAACCGATGCCTGAAAGTTTCATAATCAAAAATGTAATAGCCATTACAAGAGGAATACTAAGAGCNACCACTAATCCAGGTCTAAAGTCAAACCTTAGTGGGTTTCTTTTTAATCCCAAACTGATTAAGGTTACCAATAAAACTATAGTGATTGCTTCAAAAAAGACCACTAAAAATTCGTTAATTGATTTTGAAACAGCTCTTGGTTGATCTTGTATTTTTTTAAGATGCATTCCAANAGGCAAATTNTCCTTGATCTCATTAACCTTATTATCTAANGCCCTACCGAGCCTTATTATGTCTCCTCCCTGACGCATAGAGACACCTATNGCAATAACCTCTTCTCCATTAGCTCTGACCTTCTGCTGGTANGGGTCAGGAAGACTTCTAAAAACCCTAGCTATTTCACCAAGACGCACTAAATCTTGATTAGTCTTGATTCTAATATTTTTAATTTGTTCAAGAGATTTAAATTGTCCTTCTACTCTTAAGGAAGTAATAGATTGAGATTGTTCAACATTCCCAGAAAATACAATAGAATTGTTTTCTGCAAGTTGTTGTGCCAAAAGCTCCCATGTTAAATCGTACTTAGATAGGACTCTTCTTGATATTTCAACGTAAATTTTTTCTCTTTCTTGCCCAAATATTTCAACTCTACCNACATCACCCACACTAAGAAAATTTTCTCTAATGCTTCTGGCAAACCTATCAATCATTCTCGGAGAGTATGAAGAACCTGAGAGAGAATATAAAATCCCNAATGTGTCTCCAAAATCGTCATCAAATGAAATATTTTCTACGCTATTAGGCAACTGTTTTTTTATATCACGAATTTTATTCCGTACGTTTGCCCAGATTATTGGAATTTCACTTCCTTGAACACTTCCCTTAACTTGGAAAATAATTGTTGATTCACCTTCACGAGAAAAACTTGTTATTTTTGCTCTGGAACTTAGTGTTTTTAATTTGGTTTCNATCGGTTCAGAGATTTGTTTCGCCATTTGCAGTGGGGTTGCACCAGGCCAATCAACTTTTATNACCATTGCTCTAAAAGTAAACGGGGGATCTTCATCCTGACCTAAAAAGAAAAAGGAAAACAAGCCAGAAAATAAAAAAATAATTAATAGGTATCTAACTAAAAAATCATGTTCGACCGCCCACCTTGAAAGATTGAATTTGTTATTCAGTATGCAAATCTCACTTTCTGACCCCCAATAAGTAAATGTGCGCCAGACACTACGTATAAGTCCCCTTCTTTGAGTCCATCAGTAACCAAAACAGAACTTTCATCAATTTTTCCCGTTGAAACCTTAACTTCNCGTACAACTCCGGTACCAGATCTTTCCAGTTTATTTCCAGAATTATTAATTATCTTAAAAACAATTTGGCCATCAACAAGAGCAGAAATTGGGATTTTTATAGCTCGTAATTTTTTGGCTGTTTTAATACTAAATTTATGATTTTTTGTCTTAGAAATAATTTTCTTGTCTAANATGATTTGGGCAACTTTTTCTCCTGCTTTTAATAATTCACCTTCATTAACATACAAATTCTTAATTTTTCCATTCGCAAAAGATCTCACTGAAACAACTCCCAGACTATCAGCTAATTCTTCAAACTCTGCTTCATAAACAGCTAGTTGAGCTTTTCTTTTCTCCCACTCAGCATCAGAAATAAATTTTTTATTTTTAAGTTCACTAAATCTGATAAAGTCTGCCACTTGGGCTTTTAAACTGGCTTTAGCTGCTTCATACTGATACCTTGCAGCGCTGTCAGAAAGTCTAAGGTCTCTTGGATCAAGTCTTAAAATTGTTTGACCAGCTTTGATAAAATCACCATTATCTACTAACTTCTCAACTACCCACCCTGCGTTATCAGTTAAGATCCAATCAGAATTTTTATTTAAATTTATGGACTCTGGTATTAATGATTCACTTCGATAGGTGGCCTCTTTAATTATCACAAAAGTATCAAGACTTTTTTCTTCATATTTTTCCTGACTGCAAGAGATGATACTTGCTAGTAAAAGAAAAAGTGATAATTTCATAAAAAAAAGTTCATTAACACCTAACATAATTTCTAGTCACTAGTTAAAGGTGGGGTTTGAACTAGAGCAGCGTCCATTAGTCTGTATGTATACTCATTTCGTGGTTGAGTTAGAACATGACTTGTTGTACCAAACTCCAGTATTTTTCCACTCTTCATTACCAAAACGCGATGAGAAATTGCTCGAATCACTGCTAGATCATGAGAGATGAAAACGTAAGTTAACCCTCTTGTTTTTTGTAAATTTATCAATAGTTTCAAAACTTGGGCCTGCACTGAAACATCTAGCGCACTAGTTGGTTCATCTAAAACAATAAGATCTGGTTCTAAAATAGCGGCCCTTGCAATAGCAATCCTTTGTCTTTGACCTCCAGAAAATTCGTGAGGATATCTGTTCATGCTATTGATATCCAAACCAACCTCATCCATGATGTCTTCGCATATTNTTTTTCTTTCTTCACTAATGAACTGAGGAAAATGGTGGANAAGACCTTCCTCTAAAATTTCAGCTACAGTCATTCTCGGAGAAAGTGAGGAAAATGGATCTTGAAAAACCATTTGAAATCTTCTTCTGGTTCTTCGAAGAATTTGTGGGCTCATATCTGTTAGATTCAATCCATCAAACTTAATACTACCTTTGAACACNCCAGAAAAAAGCCCCAAAATAGCCAANCCTAAACTGGTTTTTCCTGACCCAGACTCTCCAACCACACCCAGTGTCTCCCCCTTATAAACAACAAAATTTTCGTGAGAAACAGCAGAATAATTTCTAGAGGAAAAAAACCCAACTGGAAGTTTATATGTGCACGAGAAGTTTCTAGCTTCGATCAAAACATCTCTTTTTTTGTATTTTGCGTTTAAGGGTTTAGGACGGCTGTCCAACAGTTTTTTTGTATATTCGTGTTTTGGGTTANTAAAAACTTTTTCCTTTTCACCTAGCTCTATCATTCTTCCATTTCGCATCACACCTACTTTCTGGGCAAACCGCTCAACTAATGGCAAATCATGGGTTATTAAAAGAACCGACATCCCTTCCGCCTCTTGAAGTTCAAACAACATGGAAAGGATTTGTTGTCTTATAGTGACGTCTAATGCAGTAGTGGGTTCGTCAGCTATTAGTAACTTTGGCTTACAAGCAATTGCCATTGCTATTAATGCTCTCTGCCTCTGTCCTCCAGATAGTTGATGTGGATAGGAATTCACTCTCCTGCTTGGATCATCTACACCTGTTTTATTTAATAACTCCGTAGCCCTAATCATTCCCTCTTTGCTCGAGATCATTTCATGATTTTCGATAATTTCAGAAATTTGTTGACCAATCGTCAAAAGAGGATTGAGTGCACTCATTGGTTCTTGAAAGATCATAGATATTTCATTACCTCTAATAGCTCTGATTCTTTCAGAATTACATGATTGTAAATTTTCCCCGTTCCAAATTACTTGTCCAAATGTTTTGGCTTGAGATAAGAGTTTTAAAATACTCATAGCAGTAACTGTTTTCCCAGATCCTGATTCTCCAACCAATGCAAAGCGCTCACCAGGCAATACGCTGAAATTAATATTTTCAACTGCCAAAAAGTTATCTTCTTTTTTTGTAGCCTCAAAAATTACTTTTAAATCCAGAACATCTAACTGGTTTGAATTAAGTTTTTCTGGTGTCGAGTGAATCACGGAGAGCTTCGCCTATAAAGATTAAAAGCATTAATGTTGAAACTAGAACTAAAAATGTTGAGAGTGAAATCCACCATGCATCTAAATTGGCTTTACCTTGTGCTAGAAGTTCACCTAAACTCGGAGTAGATGAGGGAACTCCGAGACCTAAGAAGTCTAAACTTGTCAAGGCCAGTATGGCACCACTCATTCTAAAAGGAAGAAAAGCAATAACAGGGGTAAGACTATTAGGGAGCACATGTTTCCAAATTATTTTCTTACTTGTTAATCCAAGTGCTTTGGCAGCAGTCACATACTCAAGAGAACGATTCCTTAGGAATTCTGCTCTTACATAATCAGAAAGTCCCATCCACCCAAATAATGAAAGTATCACCAACAAAATCAAAAGACCTGGTTCAAAAATTGAAGCAAGAATAATTAATAGATAAAGCTCTGGAATGGCACCCCAAACTTCAATAAACCTTTGAAGAAACAAATCTGTTTTTCCCGCGAAATATCCCTGAACTGCACCCATAAAAACACCAAGAATTACTCCAATAAGAGTTAGTGCTATTCCAAATAAGACCGAGACTCTAAAACCATATAATAGCCTAGCTAGTATATCCCTGCCTCTATCATCGGTTCCTAAAAAGTTTACAGATGATGGTGGAGCTGGATTAGGGTAAGGGGAAAAGTAGTTAATTGTGTCGTGACTATATTGATTGAATGGATTAACCACCCAATTTTCACCCGAAGTTAAGTTTTTAGAAATAAAAGGGTCGAGGTAGTCTGTATTTGTTGAAAAATCACCTCCAAATTTGGTTTCAGGATAATCATTAATAAGGGGAAAATAAATTTCGTTTTGGAAGCTTAAGATGAGTGGCCTATCATTGGAAATAAATTCTGAAAACATACTTATAAAAAAAATAATACAAAAGAGACACAAACAAAAATAACCTCTTCTGTTCTTTTTAAAACGGGTCCATAAACGATTTCCAGGGCTATAAGTTTCTTGATTCAATTTTTATGTCCTTCAAATTGCACTCTTGGGTCTACAAGAACATAAAGCAAGTCATTTAACAGTTTGGCAACAAGAGCAATCAAAGAAAAGAAGAAAAGTGTTCCCATTACAATAGGATAATCTCGTTTAATAACTGCTTCATAAGATAAAAGACCAAGGCCATCTAATGAAAACAGTGTTTCAATTAATAATGCCCCAGTAAAAAAAGCACCAACGAATGCGGCTGGAAAACCAGTAATTATTGGAATTAAAGCATTGCGCAAAACATGTCTCCAAAGAACCACCTTTTCAGTCAAACCCTTGGATCTAGCAGTTAAAACATATTGTTTTCGTATCTCTTCAAGCATAGTATTTTTCGTCAGCATAGTAAGAACAGCAAAACTTCCTAGCACTAAACATAATAAAGGTAAAAACAAATGCCACAAATAGTCAATCAGTTTTCCTAAAATTGTAAGTTGATCCCAATCTTCACTGGTTAAACCCCTCAAGGGAAACAGTTGAAGAAAATTACCCCCACCAAAAAAAACTAAAAGTATTACACCCAAGACAAATCCCGGAATTGCATATCCCACTAGAATTATTAGACTAGTTGCCAAGTCAAAAGTACTGCCATGTCGGACAGCTTTTGAAATTCCTAGTGGAACTGAAATCAAATAAGTAATAAAAAAACTCCAAACACCCAAACTTATAGATACCGGAAGTTTTTCTTTCATCAACTCCCAAACACTTTTATTATAAAAAAAACTTTCTCCCAAATCGAACTTAGAAAAACTAATTATCATTTCAAAAAATCTTTCGTGGGCTGGCTTATCAAATCCATACAGTTTTTTTATTTCCTCGATTCTCTCCTCATCAACTCCAACTCTACCTCTGTAGACTCCAGAGCCTTTACTTCCAACTTCAGATCCAGGTGATGCACCAGGTAAAGAAACTCCTGTATTTGATCCACCCATAGATGAGTGATCACCCTTAATCATTTGAAGCATTTGTTCTACTGGACCGCCGGGAACAAATTGAACTATTAAGAAGGTCACGGTGAGGATACCAAGTAAAGTTGGTACCATCAAAAAAAGCCTTTTCAAAACATACTTCAATAGTGAAATGCTCATTGATTAGGCTCCTGCTGCTTTTGCCACCACCAAGAACTCATTGCCCAATCCTCTGAGTGATAGTAAAGAGGGATACTTTTGGGAGATAACAGACCTTGTCGGTATGCAACTCTGTGGACCCTATTGTGCCAATGCGGAATAACATAATGACCAAACAGTAAAATTCTATCCAAAACTTTAGATGCTAATTTTAGATCCTCTCGAGTTTGAGATGAAATTACATTATTCACGGCGCTATCTACCAAAGGGTCACTTAGCCCAATAAAATTATCAGAACCTTTTTCCTGCGCTGTAGAAGACATAAACCTGTAAACTAACTCGTTTCCTGGGTTCACTCCAGATAAATACCAATGTACGAGCATATCATATTCAAAATTGTCAATTCTTTTTTTATAAAGTGAAATATCAGTCACCCGAGTTCTTAATTCAATCCCCAATTTTTGTAAATTTCTTTTAAATGGCGAAACAACTCTTTCCCACCCTCTAGTATCAAGAAGAACTTCAAATTCAAAAGGGTTTCCATTTTGATTTAGAAGTTTGCCATCATTTACATACCAGCCTGCTTGATTCAAAAGTCTCATAGCTTGCTTTAAATTTTCTCTTAACGATTTAGGATTGCTAGTTGAGGGTGGGATGGGCACAGGACCAAGAAGTGAGTCATCTAATGAAAGNTTGTTTTTTTGAGCTAACTTANTCAATAGTTCTGTTTCTTTTTTGGTGGCTCTTCCATATGCCGCCATTTCTGTATTAGTAAAAAATGAATTTGATCTGACATACTGATCATAAAAAAGNTGCCTATTCATCCATTCAAAATCCATAGCCAAACTTATNGCTTTTCTTACCCTAACATCAGTAAATTTTTTTTTGCGAATATTAAAAACATATCCTTGCATTCCTGCTGGATTTGAGTTGCTGATTTCTGATTTTAATAACTCACCCTTTTTAAACTGAACTCCTTGATATGAACGAGCCCAATTTTTTGAAACATTTTCATGAATAAAATCAAATTCTCCAGCCTTAAATGCCTGTAATCTGGCAAAAGAATCTTTGTAATATCTGAAACTAATCTTTTCAAAGTTAAATTGATTTTTTCTTGTGGAGTGATTNTTGCCCCAATAATTATCTCTTTTTTTGAACCAAATTGATTTTCCCAAATCAAATTTAGATATTTCATAAGGACCTGAAGCAATTGGCATATCTTGAACTATGTTGTTAAATGATTTTCCACTACCCCATTTTTTTGAAAAAACTGGAAGACTTGCTACAATCATGTGGAGTTCTCTATTTTTTCGTTTAAAGATAAATTTAATTTTTCTTTTTTTCAACACTACAGCTTTCTTGACATCACTCCAGTAATTTTTCCAAATAGGACTTGAATTAGGACTGGTTAGGGTGTCAAAAGAAAACTTAACATCACTTGCAAGGATAGGATCTCCATTTGAAAACTTGGCATTAGAATTTATGATAAAGGTAATGGACAACTTGTCTTCAGCCAAACTCATTTTTTCAGCAATTAATCCNTAAACGCTCATTGGTTCATCCAAGCTTGAAACGGCTAAAGGCTCAAAAACTAGTTGCATTAAACCTCTGGCGGCAATGCCCTTTAACGTAAATGGGTTTAACTTATCAAAACTGCCCATTGCGGCCAAACGTAACTCTCCTCCTTCTCTAGAATTTGAATCTACATAGTCAAAACCTGAAAAGTTATCGCTATATTTTGGCTCTGCTCCTAATGCCATAGATTTGGAATATGTTGCACTTTGTACGTTTGAAAATCCAAAAGAAACAGTAAAAAAAATAAAGANTAAAGTTTTATTTTTTAATTTATTTTTAAATATTCTGGCCACAGTATTTTCCAACATTTTATTGAGCTTTCCATATTAAAAACGCTCTATGCCAATGAACCCAATTTCTTGAATTCCAACTTTTCTGGCTTCAAATATTACTGAGGCTATATCACCATAATTGGATTCGGCATGAGAATTGATAAAAATATTTTGATTTGGTGTGTTACTGGCCATATCTTTTAAAATGATTTTTAACTCATTTTTATCTTGAATTAATCGATTATCTACTTTTACCTGGCCAAATTTATTAATCGAAATTTCAACATATTTTTTTGAGTTAGAAACTTCCTCAGCATCATCTGCTGGTAAGTCAAGATTGACAGAGTGCAGTCTTATGGGAATCGTTATAATTAACATAATTAATAAAACCAGCATTACATCTATTAAAGGCGTTGTATTGATATAAACCATCATGTTTGGTTGTTCATCAGCTGATAATAACTTTTTATTTTTCATTAATAGATATTGTTATCAAGAATCAGAAGTAGGTTCAGTCAGAAAAGCAATTCTTTTGATGCCATAATTTTGCAATAGTTTCATAAGTTTTCCTAAATTTTGAAAAAGAATTTCTTTATCGGCCTGAATATGAATTTCTGGTTGCGGATTTAATGATGCAAGCTCTTTAATGTAATTATTAAACGTGTTGTCAGAATTTATGTCAAACTTTCTATCACCTATAAAAACTTCACCTGACCTTGATGCAGAAACAACAATACTTTCAACATAAACATTTCTCAACTTATTATTTTCTCTTGGTAAATTAACATTAACTGACGAATTAAAAACAGGGATTGTAATAAGAAAAATTATAAGCAAAACAAGCATTACATCTACCAATGGTGTTGTATTAATTTCGTTCAATAACTCATCTGCTGATGATTCATCAAACTGACGAATTCTTTTACCTAACATAAAATTTTGACCCATCAAAACAATTTATTGTTTCGTAAAAAAAGAAACATACAAAGTATTTCCAAAATTTGTAACACTCTCCATCAGTGTTTTATTTCTCCTAACCAACCAGTTGTAACCCAAAACAGCAGGCACAGCAACTGCCAATCCAATAGCAGTCATTATCAATGCCTCACCAACTGGTCCGGCAACTTTATCTAAACTAGCTTGACCGGAATCTCCGATTTTAATCAATGCATGGTAGATGGCCCACACAGTACCAAAAAGACCAACAAATGGTGCAGTTGATCCAACAGTTGCTAAAAAGGTCAAACCGTTTTGTAAATATCCGTTGACTTCGTTAATTCCACTTTGAATTCCGTCAGCAATCCAATTCGCAGGATCTATAGAATCATGTAATGAATCAATTTGAAGATGAGCATTTTTCCCGGCGTCGTATACGATATTTAAAAGACAGGATTTTGGTAAACCAGAAAAAATTTGATTTACAGCTTTACCTTGTTCAGATGATTTTTTGACAATAATGCATTCTCTTCTAGTTTTAGATTGTTCAAAAAACTTACTAAAGAAAATAGTCCATGAACCTAGGCTCATTATCAACAAAATAATCAGTGCACCTCTTGCCACCCAGTCACTTTGTTCCCATAGAGCCAAAAACCCGTAACGACTGGAATCATTAACATTGAGAATATTTTCGTTTTCAACTGAAACGTTTTTTTGAGAGGTCGTGTTTTGTTTACCAACAATATCTTCTGAAGATGTAACTGAAGGCTCATTTTCATTTGCAAAAACATGGTGTGAAAACAAAAAAACTACTGCAAGTAAAAATATTCTGATTGGCATTTTTTTTCCTAATAATTGTGCGATTTATAGTTAAAATTTGGATATTGTTTATGACCGATTATTTTTAATCTTATTTTAATTGGAAAACATATGGTATTACTGCCCAATCTTTGATGAAGACGCCATTTTCACTGGCTGGTATAAATTTACATGAAAAAAGCCCAGCTTTTGCGGCATTATCTAATCTTGTATAACCAGAAGTCTGTTTTATCTCAGCTTTTTCAGCTCTTCCTTTTTCATTGATTAGGAACCTCAAAATAACCGTACCTTGCTCTCCCCTTCTTTTGGATACACGAGGATAATTTGGCTTACATTGTGTTAAATCACTTCCGATTCTAGCCCTTGTTTTTATCAGTTTCATAGAAAAATCTTTTGTTTGAGGGTAATTATTAGNAGGAGTTTTAACATCTTCAAAACTCTCAACCAGTTTGCTCCGAGGGTCATTATTTATCAGAACGCTGTCTTGTATTTCAATACTTTCTTCCATGTCATTATCTTTTTTTGTTTCTTCGGGTAAGTTTTTCATAGTCTTTTTTTTCTTCACGGACTTTGTTTTAGTTTTAGTTTTAGTTTCTGAAGGTATTGGCTTAAATTTAGCTTCTGTTATTTTTGTTAAGTCTTGAGCTTTTGTTATTTCAATCTGAGGAATAAACATTAAATTTATTTTTTGGTTATCCATCAAGGTAAATTGTTGCGTAGGCTTACTTAAAATGCTGATAAATATGATTAAAAAATGCCCCCCAAATACTAAGAAAAAAACAAATAGTCTTGATGAAGCCAAAGTATTAATAATAAATTGAGTCATATTCGAAAAAAATTTGTATTCTGTTGAAACTGAAATTTATGTTTACAGCAAATATGCTATAAATTGATAATATTCTAAAAATCTTTTAATTGTCTCTTAAATATATAAAATGAGTTTTCTTAAAAACAAAAAAATACTTATTTCGGGGTTGATTTCCAATAGATCTATTGCTTACGGTGTAGCAAAAGCTTGTTATGCTCAAGGTGCAATTTTNGCTTTCAGCTATCAAGGCCCAAGATTTAAAGACCGAATCAATTCATTAGCGAGTGAATTCAACTCGGATCTATGTTTTGAATGTGATGTTGCTCAAGACAATCATATCGACAACCTTGCAAAATCGATTTCCAGGGAATGGAGTGAGTTAGACGGTTTTGTTCACGCTATTGCATTTTCACCTAGAGATGCCATATCAGGAAATTTTTTAGATGGTTTTAACCGGGAAAATTTTACTATTGCTCACAACATTTCAGTATACAGTTTTGGAGCAATGGCAAAAAGTTTGTTGCCCCTAATGAAAGACGGTGGAGGTTCCATTACAACACTTAGCTACATTGGTGCTGAAAGAAGTGTTCCTGGATATAATACGATGGGGTTAGCAAAAGCCAGTTTAGAAGCATGTGTAAAATATTTAGCTTCAAATTGTGGGCCTTATGGAATCAGAGTAAATGCGGTCTCAGCAGGTCCAATAAAGACTCTAGCTGCCAGTGGAATTAAGGGTTTTACGGATATTTTAAAGAAAGTAGAAGAAAATTCTCCAATGAGAAAAAACATCACTTCTGAGGATGTTGGAAACGTTATTGCATTTTTGTTATCTGATTTATCGAAAGGGATAACAGGTGAAATTACACATGTAGATAACGGTTACAGTACTGTGGTGACCTGAGTTGAAAATCTATCTTGATCTAGTTAACCATGTTTTACAAAATGGAATTTTCAAAAATGATCGAACTGGAGTTGGAACATATTCAGTATTTGGTTGGCAAATGAG
Source organism: Betaproteobacteria bacterium TMED100 (assembly GCA_002170285.1). GTDB lineage: Bacteria > Pseudomonadota > Gammaproteobacteria > Burkholderiales > Burkholderiaceae_A > UBA7377. Next base: position 3,385 of record NHFB01000022.1, on the reverse strand, counting down.
GTTTAATCTTGAAAATAAAATACCTGTTGTTACTACAAAAAAAATTCATCTTAAATCTGTAGTCGAAGAACTACTCTGGTTTCTGGATGGTGGGACCAATATTCGAAAACTACAAGAAAAGGGTGTAAGTATCTGGGATGAGTGGGCTGACTCCGATGGGGAGCTTGGGCCAATTTATGGCAAACAGTGGAGACGTTGGCCTAGTTCGCAAGCAAATAACCCTGAAAATTCAATTGATCAGATCTCAAACGTGATAAATGAGTTAAGATCCAACCCAGATTCAAGAAGAATGATAGTAAGTGCTTGGAATGTTAGTGAAATTCCACAAATGGCCCTAACTCCATGTCATATACTTTTTCAATTTTACGTGGCTAATGGAAAACTGTCTTGTCAAGTTTATCAGAGAAGTGCAGATATTTTCCTAGGCGTACCGTTCAATATCACAAGTTATGCTGTTTTAACCTATATGATCGCCCATCAGACAGGTTTTAAAGCAGGAGAATTAATTTGGACTGGAGGAGACTGTCACATTTACAAAAATCATATTGATCAGGTCAAAATACAATTAGATAGAGATCCTTTTCCTTGGCCTGAATTAGAATTTAAACGTACACCAAAAAATATATTCTCATACAACTATGAAGATTTTGCATTCATTCATTATAATCACCACCCTGCTTTAAAAGCTTCTGTGGCAATTTAGTAATGAACAACGTAAACCATGAACCCTTTATTACAGTTATTGTTGCAATAGCCAAGAACGGAGTTATTGGTAATAAAGGACAATTACCTTGGTATATTATTGAAGATCTAAAACGATTCAAAAAATTGACATTGAAAAACCCAGTGCTCATGGGTAGAAAAACCTATGATTCAATTGTTCAAAGACTAGGTAAAGGTTTACCCGAAAGAGAAAACTTAATTCTAACTAGACAAAAAGATCATAAAGATTTTGAACAAAATATTCATTTTTTTAATGAAATTGATGAAGTGTTTTATTGGATGCATCAAAAAAAATACAAAAATCTTTTCATTGCTGGTGGAACATCTGTTTATAACAAATTTTTACCCATAGCTAAAAGAATCGAAGTTACTCATGTCCAACAAAATTTCGAAGGTGACACANTTTTTCCNCATTGGNATAAGAAACATTGGCTAACAACAAGGGGGGAACTTAAAAAAGACTCCAAAAGTGGATTGGAATACTATTTTTGCACTTATGATAGAAATTAAGTTTTTGGCAATGTAACCCCGACTTGCCCCTGATATTTACCGTCCCTGTCAAGGTATGACCTTGANCAATTCTCATCACTTTCGAAAAACACCATTTGTGCACAACCCTCTTCAGCGTATATTTTTGCAGGTAAAGGTGTTGTGTTAGAAAACTCAAGTGTCACATTACCTTCCCACTCAGGTTCCAAAGGGGTCACATTAACGATAATTCCACACCTAGCATAAGTGCTTTTACCAAGACATATAGTTAATGTGCTTCGTGGTATACGAAAAAACTCAACTGTTCGTGCTAAAGCAAAAGAATTAGGTGGAATAATACAAATTTTTCCCTTGAAATCGATAAAAGATTTTGAATCAAAATTTTTCGGATCAACAATACTGCTGTTAATATTAGTGAATATTTTAAATTCATCAGCACACCTTACATCGTACCCATAACTGGATGTGCCATAAGAAATAACACGGCTACCACTAATACTTCTGATTTGAGAATCTTCAAATGGAGAAATCATTTTATGTTCTCTTGCCATTTTTCTAATCCAATTGTCATTTTTAATTGTCATAATTTTTATTCAAAAAGGTAAACTAATAATATATGTCCCAAAGAAAAAAAAGAAAAATTTTTGTTACCTCAGCTTTACCATATGCTAATGGTCCTATTCATCTCGGCCATTTAGTGGAATACGTTCAGACTGATATTTGGGTAAGATTCCAAAAGCTTCTCGGTAACTCAACTGTGTATATCTGTGCTGATGATGCTCATGGTACTCCAATAATGCTTAGAGCGGAGAAAGAAAAAATCCGCCCAGAGGAGTTAATTAGCAAAGTGTGGAAAGAACATACGCGAGATTTTTCGTCATTTTATATTAATTTTGACTCATACTTTACTACGCATTCACAAGAAAACAGAGAACTATCCGCTAACATTTATAATAATTTGCAGAAACAAGGGTTTATTTCTGTTAGAACGATAAAGCAAATGTATGATGACGAAAAAAAAATGTTTCTGCCTGACAGGTTCATCAAAGGCGAGTGTCCAAAATGTGGGTCAAAGGACCAGTTTGGAGATGCTTGTGAGGTTTGTGGTGCAACATACTCACCAACAGATCTTATAAATCCGAAATCAGAACTAAGTGGAAAACCGCCTATTACCAAAGAATCTGAACATCATTTTTTCATGTTGTCAGATGATAGATGTGTTGATTTCTTAAAAAAATGGACAAATGAGTCCGGGAGACTACAGCCTGAAGCATTAAACAAAATCAATGAATGGTTAAAGTCTGATTCGAATGGAAAGTCATTACTAACGGATTGGGATATTTCAAGAGATCCTCCTTACTTTGGTTTTGAAATACCTAATGCACCGATGAAGTTTTTTTACGTATGGTTGGATGCACCCATTGGTTATTATGCTGGACTTAAAAACTGGTGTTCAAAGAATAAAGAAATTTTTAATGATTTTGTTAAACCAAATTCAGATTATGAGCAGGTACACTTTATCGGGAAAGATATTTTGTATTTTCATTCATTGTTTTGGCCAGCAATTTTAAAATTCTCTGGTTACAGAGTACCATCTGCAATATATGTGCATGGATTTCTGACTATAAATGGTTTAAAAATGAGCAAATCAAGAGGAACTTACATTACGGCCGAACAATACATCTCAGCCGGGCTTAATCCAGAATGGCTTAGATACTACATAGCGGCAAAATTAAACGGATCAATGGAGGACATCGATTTAAATCTTGAAGATTTCATGAAAAAAATTAACAGTGATCTTGTTGGAAAATATATTAATATATTAAGTAGGACATCCGGNTTTTTAATTAAATTTTTCCAAGGCAGTATTATCGAATTCAGTAATAAAAAAATCATGGGCTTGAACACTTCTAACTTAGAGTTAATATTTNCAGAATATAAAACAAAAATCCAAGATAACTACGAAGAAAGAAACACGTCAAAAGTTATCAGANACCTAATCACACTTATGGACTCTNTTAATTCATTTATTGACGANAATAAACCTTGGGTNATAGCGAAAATGGCAAAAAATGGATCGGCTGAAANCGATTTATTACATTNCATTCTTTCCGCAAGTTTATATTTTTTTGCAAAACTAACTATCTTAATTAAACCAATTCTTCCCGTGATC
>NHFB01000021.1 GCA_002170285.1 Betaproteobacteria bacterium TMED100 | reverse complement strand
CAGAAGAATCAAATTTGAATAATAAAGTTGGTTCGAGAAGACTTGCAAGAAAATTTATTGTTCAAGGTGTTTATCAATGGCTAGTCTCTGCTGCACAGTTGAGTGAAATAGAAAATTTCGTTTCGGATCAAGATTTCTATATGAATTGTGATGATGAATACTTTAAAGTTTGTTTAAATGGAACAATAAAAAATGCAGATGTTATAAGAGAGAAATTCACTCCATTTTTGAATGATTCTTTAGAGAGAGTTTCTCCTGTTGAACATGCAGTACTTCTTTTGGCAACTTATGAACTCTTATATAGACCTGAATTACCTTTACAAATTATTCTAAATGAAGCGGTTGAAATTGATAAAATTTTGGGTAGTAATGATGGTCATAAAATGGTCAACGGGGTCATGAATAGTGTAGCGAAAATTATTAGAAAAAAAAATGAATGAGTTTGATCTAATCGAAACATTTTTTAGAGAAAAGTCTCGCCTCACAAATTCTAATAAAATTTTTAAAAATAAATCTTTCATTGGAATAGGTGACGATGCATCAGTCTTTTCACCACCCAAAGGCTTTGATTTGGTAGTTTCGTCGGACTTGTTGATTGAGGGTACACATTTCAGAAGAGATCACACACCTGAGTCAATAGGACATAAGGTTCTTGCTGTAAATCTGTCAGATATAGCTGCAATGGGTGCAGAACCCTTATGTTTTACTCTTAGCATTAGTATTCAAAGTATTGATGAGGCATGGTTGTGTAAATTTTGTGATGGGATTTTTGATCTTGCTAACGAATTTTCATGTAAATTAATTGGTGGAGACACAGTAAGAAGTAAAGAGAATGCGCCAATGTTTTTTGGAGTTACAGTAATAGGTATTGTTCCTTCTGGTAAAGCTTTGAAAAGAAAATCCATGGAATTAAATGATGATATTTGGGTTTCTGGTTCACTTGGAGATCCAACTGAAGCACTAAAAAATAATTTCTTTTGTAAAAAACTTTTTACACCCCAACCACGCCTAGCTCTGGGAAAAGAATTACTTGATTTTGCAAATTCTGCAATTGATATTTCAGATGGATTGTCTTCTGATTTGCTTCATCTTCTTGGAGAATCATCAAAAAATCTTAAAAGAAAAGTCATTGCCACAATTGACTTTTTGTCAATTGCATCTTGTTTAGGCCCTTATTTATTTTCTTGTTATTTAAAAAATAAATTAACTTTAAATGAGTGTTGTAGTTTAGCTGTAGCGAGTGGTGATGAATACGAACTTTGTTTTTCTGCCAGGAAAGAGTTTCGGAAAACAATTAAGTCTTTATCAGCGGACCTGGATTTACCATTAACAAGAATTGGAGAAGTAATTTCCGAAAAAGAAAGTAAAGAGATTTTTGGGTTCAATATAAAACAAAACATAATTTGGCTTGATTCTAAAGGTTTGCCTATTGATCTTAAAAATTATCCTTCCAGTGGTTTTTCTCATTTTTAAAGGGTTCGACTTTGTTGCCCGAAAGGTTATTATTTAGACATCCTGCTTATTTCATTGGATTGGGTTTTGGCAGTGGGTTATCAAAAGTTGCTCCTGGAACTGTTGCAACTCTATGGGCATGGGTATTGTTTTTGTTATTTAGGAATACATTTAATATTGATTTTTGGATTATATTTCTTTCTCTTTCTCTTGTTTTGGGTATTTGGGCGTGTAGTCTAACTTCAAAAAAATTAAAAAAAAACGATCCATCAGAAATAGTTATTGATGAAATTGTCGCTTTTTGGTTTGTATTAGCTTTACTGCCATCAGTCAATGATCCTCTGGGTGAATTCGTCTTAGTTGGATTATCTGATTGGTTCATCCAGCTTATGGCCTTTATTCTTTTTAGAGTTTTAGATATTTNTAAACCACCTCCCATAGGTTGGTTAGATAAAAATATCAAAGGTGGTTTTGGTATTATGTTAGATGATTTAGTTGCNGCGGGTTTTACATTATTTTTNATAACACTTTTTCTAAAANTNTATAATCTATGATTTTTAATATGATGTTAATTTAATAGTTGAATAATGAANAAANANTCTGTTACCTCTGCCCTGACAATCCGTATTTGTATGGATTTAGCTTTTTTTGCTCGNAAATTTGGAGTAAAAATTNTTTTTTTAGAGTCTTGTACAGGTGGCCTCACATCAAGTTGGATTTCATCTTTAANTGGCAGTAGTTCCTGGTTTGAAGGGGCATTAGTTACATACTCAAACAGGATGAAAAATGTTTTCNTGGAAGTGAATGAAAAAGAACTTTCAAGCCATGGNGCAGTGAGTGCTCAAGTNGCTGCCAGCATGGCAAATTCTCTTTCAAAAGAAAAATTTGCAAACATAGTCACTAGCTCAATAACAGGCATAGCTGGNCCANGCGGTGGATCCCAAAAAAAACCNGTAGGTCAAGTGTTTTTTGGATGGGGCGGGCCTTGGGGTGTAGACACAATTCATAAAAAATTCAATGGTNATAGACAAGAAATTAGAGAGCAGGCCGCTAAATATGCAATTATCAACTTAGCTAAAAGAGTTGCCTTAATAAATAAATAAAAAAAAAATTTTTTGATTCAATAATATTGACTACTGGCATTACATACAGTACTCTTAATTTTCAAACTTACGAGGATCAACTATGAGTGGTAATAAAAATAACATTAGCAACAAAACTAAATTGAATACTGAAAAAACAAAAGCCCTTTCTGCTGCTTTAGCACAAATAGAAAAACAATTTGGTAAAGGTTCGGTAATGCGCTTAGGGGAGAATCAGGTTGTTGCTGACGTACAGGTTGTTTCTACTGGTTCATTAAGCTTAGATATAGCTTTAGGTGTTGGGGGTTTACCTAGGGGGAGAGTAGTGGAAGTTTATGGACCAGAGTCTTCTGGTAAAACAACTCTTACATTACAGGTCATAAGTGAAATGCAAAAAATAGGTGGTGTTTGTGCTTTTGTAGATGCAGAGCATGCACTAGATACCCAATACGCACAAAAGCTTGGAGTAAATTTAAACGATCTATTGGTTTCTCAACCTGATACGGGNGAACAAGCCTTAGAGATAGTTGATGCTCTTGTTAGGTCAAGCTCTTTAGATTTGATAGTTGTCGATTCTGTAGCTGCTCTAACCCCTAANGCTGAAATTGAGGGTGATATGGGTGACTCTCTTCCTGGTTTACAAGCAAGGTTGATGTCCCAAGCCTTAAGAAAACTTACGGGAACAATAAGTCGCACAAACACTTTAGTAATATTCATTAATCAAATTCGAATGAAAATAGGAGTAATGTTTGGAAGTCCAGAAACCACCACTGGTGGAAATGCTTTAAAATTTTACAGCTCAGTGAGATTGGATATAAGAAGAGTAGGAGCTCTCAAAAAAGCAGACGAGGTAGTTGGCTCAGAGACTAAAGTAAAAGTGGTTAAGAACAAAGTTGCTCCGCCGTTTAAGCAAGCTTTTTTCGACATATTGTACGGCGAAGGAATATCACGTCAAGGTGAAATAATAGATCTTGGTGTTGAATTTGATATTATTGTAAAGTCAGGTTCTTGGTATAGTTATGACGGAAATAGAATAGGTCAAGGTAAAGAAAATGTTAGAGAATATTTAAAGAATAATANTGTCATGGCTTTGGATATAGANAACAAAATCAGGCAAAAACTTGGTATACCAAAAGTAAAAACTATAAATGAAAATACAGAGAGCAAATTAAAGAGTGAAGAGTCTGTAATAAATAATTCTTGATTGATTTGGATNATTATAAAAAAATAAAGGTAAAAGCAATTAGACTTTTGTCTCTTAGAGAATACAGTGTCAGCAACCTTAAAAAAAAATTATGTGATTATGCACATTTATTTTCCCCTGCAATCTCATTAGAAACTGTAGAATTAGTAATTATAGAGTTAAAAAAAAACAATTGGGTGTCTGATGAGCGTGCAGTTGATAGTCTTATAAATCAGAAAATTTCACGTTGCGGTGCTTTGAGATTAAAAATNGAGTTGAATAAGTTAGGTGTAGAAAATAAACTTATTGAAAATTCTCTTAATAAAATTAAATCTTCTGAGTATAAAAGAGCTCTTGAATTGCTAGTTAAAAGATACAAGCATGCTCCCATCAACTTGAAAGAAATCATTTCTCAAAAAAATTTTTTAATGAGAAGAGGTTTCGATTTTGATGTTTGTAGAAAAGCTGTTGATAATAGGTCAAACCAATTAAATAAAGAATTATTTTACGATTAAACTGGTTAAACCTATAGCGTGGGAAAATATGAGAATTCATGAGTATCAAGGTAAAGAAATTTTGAAAAGNTTTTCTATACCTGTGCCGACTGGAAAAGTTTTGCTGACACATGAAGATATTGACTTGTTTATAAAAACTAACAATATTTATTCTCATATTTTAAAAGCTCAAATTCATGCTGGTGGAAGAGGTAAAGCTGGGGGTGTCGTTAAAATTGATAACTCCTCTGAACTAAAAAAGTATTCAACTCAGATGCTTGGAAAAAAATTAGTTACTAATCAAACTGGACTGCGAGGAAAAATAGTAAGAAAATTATTAGTAGAAGAAAGAATTGAAATTTCAAAAGAATATTATGTTGGGGTTTTNGTAGATAGAAACCTTCAAAAAATAGTTGTGATGGTTTCNGAAAATGGAGGAAAAGATATTGAAAACTCCAAGCAAAANAACCCGGATTCATTAAAAAAAGTATACGTAGATGCTAATGAGAGTTTAAACTCTAGTGAAATTAATAAAATCTGCGGTGAGCTAAACATACCCAAAGAACAACAGCCAGAGTTTACAAATATTTTATGTAGGTTATATCAAGCATTTATTGAATTAGATGCATCATTGGTTGAGATAAATCCATTAGCGCTAGATATAAACAATAAGTTTGTTGCTCTGGATTCTAAATGGAATTTTGATCCAAATGGACTGCCTCGGCAACCACAAATATTATCTCTAAAAGATCTTCAAGAGGAAGATAAAATCGAGATAGAGTCATCAAAACATAATCTTGCTTATATTAAACTAGACGGTAATATTGGCTGTATGGTTAATGGTGCGGGGTTGGCCATGGCTACTATGGATATAATAAAATTATTTGGCGGTGGAGCTGCTAATTTTTTAGATGTTGGCGGAGGAGCTTCTATAGAAAAGGTTAGTAAAGCATTTGAAATTATGAGTATGCACCCCCGAATCCAAGTTGGTTTTATAAATATTTTTGGCGGAATTATGAGGTGTGATTTTGTAGCTCAAGGTCTAGTTAAAGCATTAGCAACTAAAAAAATTGATTTTCCATTAGTTATTAGAATGAAAGGATTTAAGGAGGATGAGGCTCATAAAATTCTCCGAGAATCACAGGCAAAAATAGAAATAATAAATTCTTTTCAATCAGCAGCCCAAAGAGCAGTTCAATTAGCAGGAAAACTATAGATTATGTCAATAATTATTGGGAATAAAACCAGAGTCCTTACGCAAGGAATTACTGGTAAAGTTGGGAGTTTTCATACTAGACGTTGCATTGACTATGCTCTTGGAAGAAATTGCTTTGTTGGAGGTGTTCACCCGAAAAAAGGCGGAGAAATTTTTGATGGAATACCTATTTTCAGAACTATCGAAGAGGGAAAATCAAAAACTAATGCTAATGCTTCAGTTGTATACGTTCCGCCACTCATGGCCGCATCAGCAATTATAGAGGCTGTTGAAGCCGATTTGGAATTAGTGGTTTGTATTACTGAGGGAATACCAGTCAAAGATATGCTCAAGGTAAGAAATAGAATGATAAAATTAAAGTCCAAAACAATGCTTTTAGGCCCGAATTGTCCGGGATTAATAGCACCTGAAGTTTTAAAAATTGGAATTATGCCAGAGCATATCCATAAAAAAGGAAGCATTGGAATTGTGTCTCGCTCTGGAACCCTTACATATGAAGCTGTTGACCAAGTGACCAATCTTGGTTTGGGACAGTCTACTGCTGTCGGTATTGGCGGTGATCCGATCAATGGTTTAAAACACTTAGACATTCTAAAGTTATTCAATAACGATAATGAAACAGAAGCCGTCGTTATGATTGGTGAAATTGGCGGTAAAGATGAAATTTACGCTGCCGAATGGGCAAAAGAAAACATGAAAAAACCAATTGTTGCATTTATCGCAGGTGCATCGGCTCCAGAGGGTAAAAGAATGGGGCATGCAGGCGCATTAATATCTGATGGATTTGAAACAGTTCAGGCAAAATTAAATGCTTTAGAAGATGCTGGTATTAAAATTACTCAAAATCCATCTGAAATGGGAAAATTACTAAAAAATATACTATGAATACAATTTCGAATTTATGAGCAAAAAAAGAAAAAGTTTTTTTACTTTTCTCAAGGTGATGGGATTAGTAGCTCTTATATCAATAACAATTGGAATTACTTTGAGACAATTTTGAGGGCTAATAATTTAACATAAGCTCNANGTTATCAATAAGTCTTGTTGAACCTAACCAACCTGCTGCCAANATTACGATGTTTATGTCATTAAGTAGTTCAAAGTCGGAAGGAACTTTAAGATTGTCTTGATTGCAAATTTTTATATAATCGATCACCCAACCTTTTTTTTGTAATTCCTGTTTAGTATTTTCTTCAACTTCTAAGAGTGTTTTGTAATTAAGTTTCCTGCTNCGATGGAGTCCGCTTAAATTTTCTGAAGCAGTCTTTAAGCAANTATAAAGAAAAGGTGCCTTTTNTCTATTTTTTCTATCCANNTATGAGTTTCTTGAAGACAAAGCCAATCCATCCTTGTCTCTTACAGTCTCCGCCGCAATAATTGTAGTATTAATAAAAAATTGATTGCACATTCTTCTAATTATTAAAAGTTGCTGGTAATCTTTTTTCCCAAAAATAGCTACTTTAGGTTCAACACATTGAAAAAGTTTGAGTACTATAGTTGTGACACCTTTAAAGTAATTTGGTCTATATTTGCCCTCCAATATACAATTTAAATTCTCAGGTGTAGAAACATGAAACTCCTGTTGCTTTGGATACATTTCAGATATTTCAGGAATGAACACAACATATATCCCTTCCTTTTCAAGTTTTAAAATATCAGACTCTAAACTTCGAGGGTATTCATTAAAATCCTCATTTTCGGAAAATTGTAGGGGATTAACAAAAATAGAGCAAATAACAGGATCACCGTGCAATTTAGCTAATCTTATTAGAGATAAATGACCATCATGAATATGACCCATGGTTGGAACAAAGGCAATCCGACTTTGTCCTAAAAGTTGATTTCTGAGATCACTAATACGCTTAATTACTTTCATTTTCTGGAACTAAAAAAATTTCTTCCGCCTCTTAAAGTTGATATCTGGTGTACAAAAGAATCAAAATCTTTTTCATTGTCAATAGGATTAAAGAAAGCTGTATTGACCACAAGTAATGGCGAGACACTGTATTGATAAAAAAATTTGTTGTAGGCTCCACATAATCTCTGAAGATATTCTATTGAAATATTCATCTCCATTTGGTTACCTCTTTTATTAATTCTTTTAAAAAGTTCTTCTGGCGACGCCTGAAGATAAATAACTAAGTCTGGAAGNGGAGATTGTGAAGTTTGAGAACGATAAATTTTATGATAGAGAGACAATTCGTCGTCATTAAGAGTTAGAGAGGCAAATATTGGGTCTTTTTCGAGCATAAAGTCACTTATGATGTTCTCAGCAAACAGGTCTCTTTGTGAGTAATTTTTAATTTGTTCAAGTCTTTGAAAAAGAAAAAAAAGTTGTGTTGGAAAAGCAAACTTTTTACTATCTACATAAAAATTCTTTAAAAAAGGGTTTTCATCAGCTGCCTCCAATAAGCTAGTAAGAGAATACTTATTTGCAATTTTATTTGTTAAAGAGGTCTTTCCAACACCAATAGGGCCTTCTATGATAATGGTCTTGAATCGATCTAACCAATCTTCTCTCATGTTATGTGAACCCCCACTGATTTGTTTCTTTTTTTTGGGTTTAAACCTGGGGTAGGGTAGGATAAAGAATTAATCAAATTAATTCTTTCTTCTTCTTTTTGGGTTGAAAATTCCTCCCACCAAGATGGAAGATCTGAGTCAGCCATTTTAATTTCAGCCCGTAACTTTAAAAAGTTTAAAGCAACCCTAAATTTTAAATTTTTTATAAGCCGATAAGGGGCCTTACCCCTCCTCTTCTCGAACCGCGGTTGAAGAATCCAAATTTCTTTCATATCAGACAAGTGACGTTTTTGAACGGGAAAAGATTTGAAACTGTCCTCAATAATTTTATTAATAGCATCATGCAAAGCAGGAACTTCTCTATAACCACGACTTTTGTTTACACTCCAGGCTTTTAAAAGCCTATGCCATAGTAAGCATGCAAAAACAAAACCAAGGGAAATTGGTTTTTGCATACTAACCCTTTTATCAACTAAGGAAAACGCAACTTCTAAAAATTCATTGACAGTAAGATTGGAGCTTTTAAGAGTTTGATTAGAAAAGGCATCTTTCAATAAAGGCATAGCCTCAACATAAAGCTTAGTTTCCCATAATTCTCTTATTCCTTTCATTGCATTACCTGATAATAAGAGCTTAATTATTTCATCCACAAGCCTACTTTTTGGCACACCACTAATTAAATTTGAATGTTTTTTAATATCATTGTATGTTTTGTTCTCAATTGCAAAATTTAACTTTGCTGAAAAACGAAGAACTCTAATCATCCTGACGGGGTCCTCCCTGTATCTCTCGGAAGCAATTCCTATCATCTTAATGATACGATGATTGATATCTGATACACCATTGTGGTAGTCAAAAACTTTATCATTTAATGGATCAAGGTATAAAGAGTTAATACTTAAATCACGTCGATTTGCATCATCGTCCTGTTCACCAAAAGAGTTGTCNCTTGTTATTCTTCCTTGTGAGTCAAAAGTTACATTGGTAGAGCTCTTTGAACGAAAGGTCGAAACTTCTATTGTTTCATCTTTTATATAGACATGGACAAGTTTAAACCTTCTACCAATAATTCTGGATCTACGAAAAATTTTTTTTATTTGCTCGGGTTTTGCATTTGTTACGACATCAAAATCTTTTGGTTTCAAACCCAGAATGAGATCTCTAACTGCACCACCGACAATAAATGCATTAAATCCATTTTTTTGTAATTTCTTTGTTGTTTCGATAGCGGCGCTAGAAAAATATTTTTTATTTATACCTAACTCTTTTATCGAAAATGGTTCAATTTTTATTTTCGTTGAGTGTATTTTNGTTGGATATCCAAAATAATTGAGAATTTTTCCCAGCATAACTAAAATATTTCTTTTATTTTCCAGCCTAAGGATAGCGCATGAGCATGGAGTTTTTCATCAGGATTCATTGCTACNGGATTGGTGACTCGAGAAAGAAGAGGTAGATCGTTAATTGAATCACTATAAAAAAAAGATTTGTCAAAACTTTCAAGACCTAAATTTTTAGTGGCTAGCCATTGTAAAACTCTTGTGACTTTTCCTTCTCTAAAATTTGGAATTCCATCAGCTTTACCAGTAAAATCACCGGAAGGATGAGTTTCTAACTTAGTAGCAATTAATGTTGGAATTTTAAAAATCTTGGAAATAGGCTCNGTTATAAATTCGTTAGTAGCAGTCACTATTGCACATAAGTCTCCTTTATTTAAGTGGTTATTAACAATTTTTCTGGCATTAGGTGTAATTATGGGAAGGATAGATTTTTCAATAAATTCATTTCTAAGAGAAGTCAGTTTTGCTCTTGGGATTGANCTTAGAGGTTTTAATTGAAATGACAAAAATTCATATATATCTAAGCACCCATCATTGTACTGGGTAAAGAAATTTTCATTCACACGTGTNTTTTCTTTTTCAATAACGCCTTTGTCTATCAAAAACTTAGTCCAGCATAAATCGCTATCTGCAGGTATAAGTGTATGATCTAAATCAAATAAAGCAAGTATATTATTCATTTTTCGATATTTTCCAAAATAGATTTAACTAAATTAATAGTTACAGGACATTTTTTTTTGAGAGCCAAATTATGAGAGTTAATTAATATGTTTTTCAAGATAGTCAACTGCCTTGGAAATCTTTGCAACATATAATTAAGCAAAGCATCATAAGTGCAGTCTTCTCTGGTAGATAACCAACCTANACTGTAAATATATTCTTTTAGTGCGTATAATTTCTCAGTATCAGTTAAAGGGTTTAATTTGTAAATTAAGCCTTGCTTTAACCTCGTTAAAAGATCCTCCCTAAAATCGTTGTTATTGGTTATCTTAAAAATATTCGCTGTACTACCTAATATTTTGATTTTTGAGTTTTTTTGNAAGTTAAATAGTTTAAATATAAAGTCTTGATTTTCGCTTGATGCGTACTCTAAATTATCAAGAATTATGANTTTTTTTCCTTTATATTCAGTTAAAATATCTTTTTTGAGATTGAAATATTTTGAAGTAGAGATTTCGTTGGCCCACGCTTGAAGCCAAAAACTTTTCCCGCTTCCTTGATTGCCCCACAAAAGAAAACTTTTAATTTGTATGTATTCGGAATATATAAAACTTTTTAACGCTTCTAAAGCCTCATGGTTGTTTCCAATAATTCCATTTTTAAGTTCACTTTTTGTTGGCTTATTAAGTAATAAAGGAATTTGCTCAAGGTTTTCCTGAGAGTTCAATTTTTTCATTCGGATTAATTTTTAAATAATGACAAATTATAAAGATTCAGGAGTAAATATAGACGCTGGGGAGTTGCTTGTAAAAAAGATTAAGTCTATTGCAAAAGAAACTAACAGGAAAGAGGTCCTTGGGGGTCTGGGGGGTTTTGGAGCACTATTTTCAGTTCCGAGAGGATACGATGAGCCAGTTTTAGTTGCTGGTACTGATGGAGTAGGAACTAAGCTAGAAATAGCATTATTATCTAATAACCACAATAGCATTGGAGTAGACCTTGTTGCAATGAGTGTAAATGATATTTTAGTACAAGGTGCTGAGCCATTGTTTTTTATGGACTATTTTTCTTGCGGTAAGTTGTCTGTAGATGTTGCTGAAAAAGTTATTATTGGTGTGGCAGAAGGTTGTAAACATTCAGGTTGCTCGTTAGTAGGTGGTGAAACTGCTGAAATGCCAAATATGTATGAAGGTGGTAAATATGACTTAGCAGGTTTTGCAGTTGGCGTAGTCGAAAAAAGTAAAATCATTAATGGTTCCAAAATTGTTCCTGGAGATCGTGTGCTTGGTCTTGCTTCCAGTGGTCTTCATAGTAATGGGTACTCATTAGTAAGGTTCATTTTGAAAAACACATTTGGAGATGATTACGTGCAAAAAGCAAAAAATTTAAAATTGTTTGGTGATGAATTTTTATTAGACCTTTTGATGAAACCTACGAAAATTTATGTTAAGTCAATTCAAAAAGTTTTAAAAACGATGAATAGCGAAGTTCACGGAATTGCTCACATAACCGGTGGAGGGTTACACGACAATATTCCTAGAGTTTTACCTTCAAATTTAAAAGTAATACTAAACTCATCTAGTTGGAAAATTCCAGACCTTATGAACTGGTTAAAAAGTGAAGGTAAAATCAGCAAAAATGAGTTCTACAGGGTTTTTAATGCAGGTATAGGAATGGTGTTATTAGTAAGCGAAAAGAGAGCAGAATTGATTAGAGATCTTTTGACAGAAAATGGAGAGAAAGTTTACGAAATGGGAGAGGTTATTGCAAATCACGAAGATGACTCACAAATAGAAATTATTTGATTTAAATCAATTTCATCACAGTCAATAACATTTATATTCTTAAAACTTCTTAACCATGTCAATTGCCTTTTGGCGAGTTGTCGTGTAGCGGCCGTACTTTTAAATATAAGATCATCTACACTACTTTTATTATCCAAATACTCCCAAACTTGTTTTACGCCAACAATTCTTATTGAGGGAAGTGAGGGGTAGAGATCTCCTCTTTCTTTTAACTTTAAAACCTCTTCAATCAAACCATTTTTCAACATATTTTTAAATCTTATTTTAATTTTTTTATGAAGGTTTGACCTGTCTTTGGGAACTAGTGCAATTGTTTTAAAAATATAATTTATATCACGATTCAAATTTTTGGTTTTGCTTGAATGAATCCAATCACTAAGAGTTTTTCCAGTATGCATCCAGACCTCAAGTCCTCTTTGAATTCTTTGAGAGTCGAAAGGAGCGATTTTTTTCGCAAGGTTTTGATCGATAGTCTTTAATTTGTTGTGCAATGAGGGCCAACCCTTTTTATTTCCCTCAAATATGATCTGGCTTCTGACATAGTCAGGAATTTTGGGGACAGAATGAATACCATTAATCAACCGGTCAAAGTACATCATCGTTCCTCCAACTATAATTGGAGTTCCCTTTTTCTTTTCGATATTGCTTATGGCTCTCAAAGTGTCTTCAATAAATTTATTTACTGAATATGAATCTTTAGGATCGCATATATCGATTAAATGATGTTTAACTTCATTTTGCTCATTCTTATTAGGTTTAGCTGTTGCTATATCAATATTTTGATAAATTTGAGCGGAGTCCATACTAATAATCTCTGGCCGATAAAATAAACCTTTCCTACATAACTCTAGCGCAAGTTGTGATTTTCCGCTTGCAGTAGGACCAATAATACAGAGAAGGGATTTTGAAGTAGTATTATTCATCTTGCACTAAAATTTAACGCCCTCTAAAAAAAATTTTATCTATGCTGTCTATATTTAGTTGGGCCCAACTTGGTCGACCATGATTACACTTCCCACCGAAATCTGTTTTTTCCATTGATCTAAGTAAACTGTTCATTTCCGGAATAGTCATTTTTCTGTTAGCTTTAATAGCACTTTTACAAGCAAGATTTCCAAGGTATTTCATCAAATTTGCATCAAAATTCTCAGGTTGACCAAACTTTAAAAGATCCTCAATTATTTCCAAAATTGTATTTGAGATTTCGATGTTATGTGAAAGCTCTGGAATGCCCTCAATAGATATGGATGTTGAGTTTTTTTTACTCACATCAAAGCCTAGAGTATTAAATAAGCTTATATTATTAGTGAAAGCTTCCATTTCCTCCTCGTTTAATAGAAGAATAGTAGGTGTTATGAGCTTTTGTATTTTTAATTTGTGAGTTTGGATATTTTTTTTATATTCTTCAAATAAAATCCTTTCATGTGCAGCATGAATATCCACAATTATTAGTCCGTCTGCATTTTCTGCTAAAACGTAAATCCCGTGGAGTTGAGACAGAGCATAACCAAGTGGGGGTGTTTTTTCAAAAAAATTATTTAAATGACTTGAGCCAGAGTTTTCTTTGGTCGAAATTTTTTTTATGGATTCTATGCTGAGTTGACTTTGATTTGTATTATCCTTATTTGGCAAACTCCTTTTTCTTATTCGTTGAGAGTTAGTGTCAAGAGTCATCGGAGGGTTTAACCCAACAATTTGATTTATATACTGTTGCCCAGCAAAATTTTTAAAACTATTTTTTAAAGTTGTAATAACCACCTCATAAATTGCTGAATTATCTTTAAATCGGACTTCATTTTTACAAGGATGTACATTAAAATCAACTAGCTCATTTGGGACTTTAAGAGATAAAAAAATACTTAAGTTTTTGTTTCCNTGCATAATTTCATCAACAGCCGCATTAATTGCATGAAATAAGGTTCTGTTTNTTACGGCTCTGTTATTAACATAAANAAATTGGTTATTTTTTTTTCGTTTCTNACTATCAGAAAAGGGAAAACAAACCTCGATAAGAATAGGTCCAACGTTTTTTTTTGTGTGGTGTATTGTTTCAATTGGAACGTCACAAAAATTTGCAAATCTTTCGTAAATTTTTTTCGCTGGCATTTTAATTAATTCTTTACCATTACTATAAAAATGCCAGTTAATATCATTATGAATTAAACATGTTTTTAAAAAAGAGTTTTTAGAATGAGTAAATTCAGTACCGACCGATTTTAAAAATTTTTTTCGAGCTGGAATTTTATAAAATAGTTCTTCAACAATTACTGTTGTTCCTTTTTTCGCCGGTGATGGTGAACAAGCCCAATCATCGTCAATTTTTTCTAATATGTAGCCGTTATCATCGTTATTACTTCTTGAAATAATTTTTAGTTTACTAACAGAAGAAATTGCTGCAAGAGCCTCTCCTCTAAAACCGTGAGTAACGCACTTATTTAAATCTGAAATATATTTAATTTTACTTGTCGCATGTCTCGCTATTGATAAGGGTAAATCTTCGTATCTCATTCCTTCTCCGTTATCACAAACTTCTACTTTTTCCATTCCTCCTTCATTTATATGAAGACTGATTGTATTTGCACCAGAATCAATGGAATTCTCCAGCAATTCTTTTATAACTGAACTAGGTCTTTCAATGATTTCTCCTGCTGCTATTTGATTAATCACCAAATTTGATAGATGTAAAATTTTTCCCATATTATTTTGCTCCTACCCTTTTTAACTTTTTGCTTTGGATTTGAGATAGTTGAAAATTCCACTAGAAATTGCAGAAGCTAGTTTTGTTTGATAATTGTAGTTTTGAAGTCTTATTTCTTCATTTGGGTTACTAATAAAAGCGGTTTCGATTAGGATTGATGGGATATCAGGTGCTTTTAAAACAGCAAATCCAGCACGCTCAATATCTTTTTTATGAAGGATATTTACATTTGCCAAGTTAGAGAGAACTGAACGACCAAGTACAGATGAATCTTTAATCTGTGCATTAGTAGACATATCTAATAGTGTTTTTGCAACGCTATAACCCTGTTTTTTCAATTGGACACCTCCAATTAAGTCGGACAAATTTTCTTTTTTTGCTAGCCATTTTGCAGAGGCACTGGAAGCCCCCCCATCAGACAGAACATAAACTGACGAGCCTCTTGCGTCAGGTTCGATCCAAGCATCTGCGTGAATTGATACAAAAAGGTCGGCCTTTACTCTTCTTGCTTTTTTAACTCTGTTGCTCAGGGAAATGAAGTAATCCGCATCTCTTGTCAAAAACACTCTAACTTTATTCTTTTCTAATTGTAATTTTAAAAGTTTGGAAATTTCAAGAACAACATTTTTTTCCAAAGTTCCTCTTTTTCCAACAGCTCCTGGGTCCTCCCCACCATGCCCAGGGTCAAGAGCAATGGTTAAATTATTTTGTTGTTGAAAACCAAAGTTAGGTTTTTTTGTTAGGTCTTCGGGAGTGTCACTTTGAGGTTCGTATTTCTGAATTAAGGCTAGTAATGGNTCAATTGGTTTCGTGGGATATAAGTCTACTACAAGTCTATTTTGATAATGAGCAATTGGTTCAAGAGAAAATACTNTGGGTTTGATNGTTTGTTTTAATTCGAAAACAATTCNAAGCGTATTTTTGTCAAACTGACCAACCCTAATTTTACTAAGATACTCGTCTTGAAATTGAAGGTTAGAAACTATACTTTGAAAAGAGTCTAAAAGACTGTTGTTCTTGATATCCAAAACAAGTCTTTCAGGGTTTTTTAAAATAAAAGTATTAATTTTTAGGTTTATTTGTTTATGTTCAATTGCGATACGTGTGTAGTCTTTAGCAGGCCATATCCTAACTGCAAGTACGTTAAAAGACGAGTATGAATTTTGACAAAAACCTAAAAGAAAAAAACTAGAGCTACCAAAAATAAATTTTCTTCTGTTATTCATATGTAAAATTTTTTAAACACTGGGTGTTAATAAAGCGATACAGTTTACTAATTTCAATACCTGAAATTTTTATATCCCTTGGTCCATCTGGGTCTGATTCATTTGACCATAATAATTCAATCAATAAACTCGGATTTGGTAAAAGTCTGGCCTTTTCAGGCCATTCAAGTAAAGTTAAATTGTTGTCATTTTCTATACAGTTTCTTATTTCTTCAGTCCTCCAAGCATAAGGAGAATGTATTCTAAATAAGTCGATGTGAATTATATTTTTTTCACAACCATCATAAATTTCTATTATTGAAAAACTCGGACTTGAAATTGTTTCACAAATTCCCAAACCATGTAAGATAGATCTTACAAGACTGGTTTTTCCGGAGCCTAAGTCCCCCTTCAAATAAATTAAATGTACTTTGCTATGAAGAATAAATTTTGAAAGAATTTTTCCTAAATCCATCATATTTTCATAATTTAATGACTTGATGTAGATTAAAT
>NHFB01000020.1 GCA_002170285.1 Betaproteobacteria bacterium TMED100 | reverse complement strand
ATTGCAAGGTCAGACAAAAGTTTTCTATCCATTTCAATACCCGATTTCTTCAAACCATTAATAAACTGGCTATACCTAAGGCCATGACTCCTGCACCCCGCGTTAATTCTTACAATCCACAAAGCCCTAAATGATCTTTTTTTATTTCTTCTATCTCTATACGCAAACATTTCAGCGCGCATAACTGCCTGCTTTGCAACACGATAAACATTTTTTCTACGCCCCCTAAATCCTTTTGCACGGTCTAGAACTTTTTTGTGGCGCGCATGAGCTGTTACACCTCTTTTAACACGCGGCATTTTCTCACTCCTTAAATTAAATGGCTAACATACTGCGGATATGGCCAGCATCAGCAGGGTTAACTGTCAGCGTACCTCTTAATTGACGTTTATTTTTAGTCGTTCTTTTCGTCAAAATATGTCTTTTGGTCGCATGAGCTCTTTTGATAGATCCACTCCCTCTTACTTGAAACCTTTTTGAAGCTGCTTTTTTTGTCTTCATTTTTGGCATAAAACAGAACCCCTTTAAAATAAAACTTTAAATACCAGCAGATGTAAGCACTAAAAATTTATTTCTTTTTTTTAGGCGCTAAAACCATAACCATTTGTCTTCCTTCAAGTTTGGGCATCTGCTCAACTTGTGCCATTTCTGACAACTCATCTCTAATTCTTTCCAACATTTGCATCCCAAACTCTTGATGAGCCATCTCACGACCTTTAAATCTCATAGTTATTTTTGTCTTATCACCTTCTTCAAGAAATCTAATCGCATTTCTTACTTTGACATTGTAATCATTATCATCTGTACTGGGTCTGAACTTTAATTCTTTAACTTGTATTGTTTTTTGTTTTAACTTAGCGTCATGTAATTTTTTTTGCTCTTTGTATCTAAATTTTCCAAAATCCATAAGTCTGCAAACAATTGGTTCAGCTTGAGGAGCTATCTCAACCAAGTCGAGATTTGCATCTTCAGCCATTTGTATGGCTTCATCTTTGGAGACAATACCTAGGGCTTCATTTTTTTCACCAACTAGCCGAATTTTAACAGCAGAAATTTCATCATTGACCTTATAGTCTTTTTCAGTAGCTATTTTGAACCTTCCATAATAATAAAACTTAAAATTTATCCTAGATTTTCAACTTCTTTTGTAATTCTTAAAATAAATTGATCTAATTTGCAATCGCTAATTTTTTCACCACCTCTGATTCTAACGCTTATTAGCCTNTTCTTTTTTTCCTCATCACCNAAGATTATAATATAAGGAATTTTACTAAGGCTAAACTCTCGAATTTTATAGCTTATTTTTTCATTTCGCAAGTCCCCTAATACCCTAAATCCACATTCTTTTAGTTTTTTTAACACAGAATTGGCATAATTGACTTGGTCAGAGGTTATTGATGCAACACCAACTTGAACTGGTGACAACCATGTTGGCAATGCACCTCCATAATTTTCAATTAAAATACCAATAAATCTTTCCAAAGAGCCTACAATTGCTCGATGAAGTAATACTGGTATTTGCCTAGTGTTGTCTTCAGATACATATTCAGCACCTAATCTTTGTGGCATATTGAAATCAACTTGGATTGTTCCACATTGCCAAACCCGCCCAAGTGAATCTTTGAGTGAATATTCAATTTTGGGGCCATAAAAAGCACCTTCTCCTTTAAGTTCATTCCACTCCACTCCAACATCATCTAATGCTTTTGCAAGTGCTTTTTCGGATTTGGACCAGGTTTCGTCGGAACCAACCCTATCAATAGGTCTTGTTGAAAGGCTATAAAGTATTTTTTTAAATCCAAAGTCTTCATAAACCTTTTGTAATTGTTTAGTAAATGAAAACACTTCACTTTGTATTTGTTCTTCAGTACAAAATATATGACCGTCATCTTGTGTAAAATTTCTAAGTCTAAATAAGCCATGCAAAGCTCCCGAAGGTTCATTCCTATGACAAGACCCAAATTCACCTAGTCGAATAGGAAGTTCTCTGTAACTTCTTAGGTTCGATAGAAAAATTTGAACATGGCCTGGGCAGTTCATTGGTTTGATAGCATAATCTCTATTTTCTGAAGAAGTTGTAAACATATATTTTTGATAATGTTCCCAATGACCTGACTGTTCCCAGAGTGATTTATCTATTATCTGAGGACATTTAACCTCAGAAAACCCGCTAGACTTATAAATATTTCTAAGATATTGCTCAATAACCATCCACAAATCCCATCCTCTAGGATGCCAAAACACCATACCTGGGGCGTAATCTTGAAAATGAAAAAAATCTAGGGATTTTCCAAGTTTTCTATGATCTCTTTTTTTTGCCTCTTCAATTTTATGTAAATAATCGTCTAAATCTTCTTTGGAATTCCATGCTGTTCCATAAATTCTTTGAAGCATTTTGTTTTTTGAGTCGCCTCTCCAATAAGCGCCAGCAATTTTAGTAAGCTTAAAGTGTCTTAAGAATTTTGTATTGGGAACGTGTGGACCCCTACACATATCAATATATTCTTGATGATGATATAAAGCAATAATTTCATCATCATGTATTTCATTTATAATTTTTACTTTGTAACTTTCTTTTCTTTCATCAAAGACTTTGGTTGCTTTTTCAGGAGTTACTACCTCTCTAACGACATCATAATTTTGTTTAACTAGATAGTTAATTTTAGATTCAATTTTTTTTAAGTCAAACTCACTTAACTGCTCTTTAAAATCGATGTCATAGTAAAAGCCATNTTCTATCACTGGGCCAATTGCCATTTTTGCATCAGGGTAAATTTGTTTAACTGCGTGCCCTAACAAGTGAGCAAATGAATGNCTAACAANTTCCAAACCATCCTGATCAAGGCTTGTAATTATTTCAACGTTACAATCTTTTTCAACATACACGCAAAGGTCTTTTAGAACTCCATCGATCTTTCCTGCAACCGCTTTTTTTAAAAGTGAAGNACTTATAGATTTTGCAATATCTGCTAATGTTGTTTTGGGAGTGAACTGTTTTTTTTGACCGTCAGAAAGAGTAACTTGAACCATGATGTAGTAAGAATAATAGTAACTGGTAGGCGCGATTGGATTCGAACCAACGACCCCCACCATGTCAAGGTGATGCTCTAACCAACTGAGCTACGCGCCTAAAGTTTTATTGTATCACTGATTTAAGCTCAATACACTTGTGAAATTTTCGATGAAAGGCTATTGTAAAATTTGCTAAGCAGCTATTACAGAATGATTTTTCAATCTCCTGACATAGAACTCAATTCCAACACGTGACCATTCTTTTGATTCTTGTTCTAGAGTGTATCTAGTAAGTGGATGNGAACTCAGCCAATCCTCATAAACATGTAATGTAAATTTTTTAGTTTCNGCCTTAATTATCATTTTTGGTGGTTGCAAATCAGTTCGACTTCTTGAAAAAATTGAAGCTAATCTTATGCTCAACAAGCCACGACAATAGGATTCTTCATAAGTCATATCAACCACTTTTGAGATTTTTCCTACATGTCCTAAAATCAACTTTGACATTAATTGCTGTTCGCCTTTTGAAAACCCTGGCATTTCTGAATTAGACACCATGTACGATGAGTGCTTGTGATAGTTACTGTGGGAAATTGAATGTCCAATTTCCAAAAGATTTATCGAGTAATTGAAAATCTCTGTTGTAAGTAAGTATTCAGATTTATTGTCTAAAAAAAGTTGATCCCAAAAATCAGTTGCAACTTGTTTTACCCTTTGGATTTGAACTCTATCGACTTCATACCTGTCAATAAACTTTTCAATCGTCATGCTTCTGATATTGCCATCTCTTCCCCTTCCCACTATATCGTACAAGACGCCCAACCTTAAAGCTGCATGAGATAATTCCATTTTCTTTATTTTAAATTCTTTAAATATTGCGTATAAAACAGACAAACCTCCAGCAAAAACAGACTCTCTTTCCGGTTTAAGACCATCTATTGATTTCGAACTACATGATTTAAGTTTAATAATTTTTTCAATCAATTGCTCTAATGCAAAAAGAGAAATTCCACCTGTTGATAAATTATTTGCAACAATTACATCATGTATTGACTTAACTGTTCCACTGCAACCATAAACCACATCCCATCCTCGTTTTTTAAATAAACTCGAAATTACTTGTATTTCTTTTCTTGCAAAAAAAACTGCTCTGGCAAAAGTGCTCTCGTCGAGAATATTTTTTATGAAAAATTCTTTATTCAACTTTATACAACCAATGAAAATACTCTCTAATATTTCAGGTTTGTTGTTGCGCCCAATAACAAACTCAGTTGATCCTCCACCTATGTCTATTACCAGACGAGTTAAATTATCATTATTTAGTGAATTACAAACTCCGTTATAAATCAGCCTAGCCTCTTCTACTCCGCTGATAACTTCAATAGGAAAACCTAGGGAATCTTCACATTTTTTTAATAAAGTTTTTCCATTTTTGGCTATTCTAAAAGTATTTGTTGCAACAACTCTGACAAAATCTGGGGAAAGAGATCGTAACCTTTCTCTAAATCTTTCTAAGGCTAATATAGCTCGAGACTTAGATTCACTATCTAAAATTTTATGTTCATCNAGACCAATAGCTAGTTTTACAGGTTCTTTTAAATTATCAATTGAAATAATTTCAAGACCTTTATCAGTCCTTTCAACCTTTCCAATTAAAAGATGAAAACTATTAGAACCAAGATCCACAGCAGCAACAAGGGGAGAAGNNTTTTTTTGAAGANTTGTGTTTTTAATATGAAACATAGTTTAAAAAATATAAATACATTGTTTTAGATATTAGTTTGTTTGTAAGTTTTGTAAGTTAAACATATCATTAATTGTTAATGTAAATAATTATTTAATAAATTTAAATCAAAACAAGTGATTAAAAAAGTAAACTCTTTTTCCAGTTCATACCGTGGTGGAAAGGTCTCTTCGCAAAAAACCTTCATTTCCAGCTCGACAAAACCTTTAAACCTCTCTTCAAGCAAATATATAAATAGGGAGCTTGCTTTAATTTCATTTAACGAAAGAGTGTTGGCAATGAGTGAGTTNCAGACAACACCCNTATTAGAAAAATTAAATTATTTATGNATTGTTTCAAGCAATTTAGACGAATTATTCGAAATTCGAGTAGCGGGTTTAAAAGCTCGTTTAATGGAAGAACCCTCATATGAAAAAACACCAGATGGATTAAATACTTTAGAGACTCTTAAAGCCGTCAGACAAAGGATACAAATACTGGTAAAAAAACAGTATGAAATTTTAAATTTTAGGGTTTTGCCCANCCTTACCGAAAAGAATATTTTTGTCCATACGAAAAATACAATAACGCAAAANCAAATNTTGTGGGCCAAACATTTTTTTCTAAATGAAATTTTTCCAATATTAACTCCTATCGGGCTCGATCCCGCNCACCCTTTTCCNAGAGTATTGAATAAAAGTTTAAATTTTATTGTTGAAATGAATGGAAAAGACTCATTTGGAAGGGANGGAAGNGTTGCAATTTTGCAGGCTCCAAAATCACTCCCTAGGTTAATAAAAATTCCTGAAATAACTTCTCCTGTAAACAATGAGTTCATAATGCTTTCTGTATTTGTTGAAATTTTTTCAAAGTTAATTTTTCCGGGTATGGAGATTCTAGGAGTNCATCAATTTAGNTTGACTCGTAACAGTGATTTATTTGTTGATGAGGAGGAAATTACTGATCTCAGAAAAGCACTCCGTGGGGNACTCTCACANAGAAATTTCGGTGCTGCTGTAAGGCTGGAGGTTTCAAAGTCAATTTCTTCAGTTTGTTTAGATTTGCTAATTAAAGAGTTCAACTTATCACTCGATGATTGTTATATGGTTGACGGCCCAGTAAACCTTTCAAGACTAATCAAACTTCCTGNNCTTGTTGATAAACCCTTACTTAAGTTTCCAGTTTTCTTTCCTGATANCGTTAAATTTTTTTTTAATGAAGTTAATTTATTTGAAAGGATAAAAAAAGAGGATATTTTATTACATCATCCATATCAATCTTTCAACATTGTTACTGATTTTATTAACTCTGCAGCAAATGACCCAAATGTTNTAGCTATTAGTCAAACAATATACAGAACAGGTAANACCTCTGAACTTATGCAATCTTTGCTCGATGCTACAAAAAAAGGGAAAGAAGTTACAGTTGTTGTTGAACTNATGGCACGTTTTGATGAGGAAACAAATATTAACTGGGCATCTCAGCTTGAAGAAGCTGGAGCACATGTCATATTTGGAGTAGTAGGAAACAAAACACACGCAAAGATGTGCTTAATTGTTAGAAAAGAATCAGGACAATTGAGAAGATATGTTCATCTTGGAACTGGTAATTATCATCCCACAACTGCAAAGTTATATACTGATTTTGGACTATTAACCGCAAATGAAAAAATTTGCTCTGAAGTGCACAAAATTTTCCATCAACTCACTGGCCTTGGCACTTCCAAACCTCTTCGTGAATTGTGGCAATCACCTTTCAAACTACACAGTAATGTAATCAAAGCAATTAATACTGAAATTAAACACGCACAAAACGGGCGTAAAGCTCGAATAATAGCCAGGATGAATTCTTTAGTTGAGATCAAAACAATCAATGCATTGTATAAAGCCAGTCAAAACGGAGTAAAAATAGATCTTATCGTTCGTGGAGTATGTATGTTGAGACCTGGTGTTTCTGGGTTNTCAGAGAACATCACTGTTAGATCAACAATTGGAAGATTTTTAGAACACAGCCGAATATTTTTTTTTAAAAATGACGGAGCAGATAATGTTTATCTATCAAGTGCTGATTGGATGGACAGAAATTTCTTTAGAAGAGTTGAAATTGCATTTCCAATTTTTAATAATAAATTAAAAAAAAGAGTTATTAATGAGGGATTATTATTACACCTGAAAGATAATAATTTGTCTTGGAAAATGAAAGAGGATGGAAGTTACAAGATACGCCGTAATATAGGAAACAAAAAATTCTCCTGTCAAGATTATTTATTAAGTCTTTACACAGAAAAAAAAATTATCTAAAAGTTTTTTATTTCCTTCCATCGCCTTTTTATTATGAGCAAAGGTAGAATTCCTGTTAATGCCATCAAAACAGATGGTAATGCTGCGGCTCCTAATCGCTCATCTGATGCGAGATTATAGGCACTTACTGAAAGAGTTTCCATACCTAGCGGTCTTAGTACAAGTGTAGCAGGTAGTTCCTTAATGACATCAAGAAAGATTAGTGTAGCAGCTAAAATAGTGGCAGATCTCAACAACGGTAAGTGAAGTCGATAAAATAAATTTTTATTTGATAAACCAAATGTTCTAGCAGAGTTATCAATGGAAGTTGTTATCCCTTGAAGTCCAACTGAAATTGGTGAGTAACCTACAGCAAAAAAACGACTTACATAGGCTATCAGTAACAGAATAACTGTTGTAGATAGACTAAATGAAACACCAGCGTAATTTGTGAGTAGAGTGGTCATAAATCCTGAAAGATAAAGTAGAGAAATTGCTGAAACCAAACCTGCAACAGCATATCCAGATACTAGAAACTGAACCCAATAATTTATTTTTTTTGAAAAATCATTTCTCACCACATATGCAACTAGAAATGAAACTATTAATATTAAAAAAACAGCCGTTAATGCTAGTAACAACGAGTTAAGTAGAGATTGACTTAAGGATACTAGCGAATGAATTGTAAAATAACCCAAATAAAACTCATCAAAACTAGCCTTCAAAAGAAAAACCATAGGCAAAATAAATCCAAAAATTCCC
Organism: Betaproteobacteria bacterium TMED100; assembly: GCA_002170285.1. Taxonomy (GTDB): domain Bacteria; phylum Pseudomonadota; class Gammaproteobacteria; order Burkholderiales; family Burkholderiaceae_A; genus UBA7377. Next base: position 4,720 of record NHFB01000020.1, on the reverse strand, counting down.
CCAAAGCTACAAACTAAAAAGGCGACAAAAGAAGCAGTGCAATTTAATCTCACCATGGGATTGGATAAAAGTGGATTTGTGTTACCAAATTCTCGCTCTTTACGAGAAAACTTTTCTACAATTAATGAAATGAAGGCAACAATCATCATAATCAAACCTATTAATGATGCTGTACTTAGGTCTCCATAACCAAACCATGATTTATATAAACCGCTAGATAATGTTTGGACTGAAAAAAAAGAAACTGTTCCGTAATCGGCTAAACACTCCATTAGAACTAGAGATGAACCAGCAACAATAGCAGGTCTTGCAAGTGGAATACTAACAGTAAAAAATAGTTTATAACCACTAACACCCATTGTTTTGGCAGCGTCAATCAGGTTCAGTTGGCGTGATTCAAATGCTGCCCGAGCAAGTAATGTTAAATAAGGTGATAATGCAACACCCATAACAAAACATGCTCCAGAAAGTGATCTAATCTCTGGCCAAAAAATTTTTTTTTCGATCGAATCAGACACAAATCCAAGTTCAAANANATTACTTCTTATTAANGAAGATAACCAACCTGAATAGTCCAAAGCATCAGTGTATGCATAGGCTAAGACATATGCTGGTAAAACCATAGGTAAGATACAAAGCCAATCAAGAAATTTTTTAAAAGGAATTTCATAAAATGAAAGAATCCATGCAGTTGGAATAGAAACCAATAAGGCAATAGTCAAAGTTCCAAAACATAGAGCGAAAGTATTGTTTGTATACTCAAATAGAACAGAATTATTCATATTTGAAAGAGTGGTCATATCAAAAAAAACATTGATTGATAACGTAAATATTCCAATAGTTGGTAATAAAATAATTAGCGAAATCATTACAAGTAATGACTTGTATAAAAAGTTTAATCCTACTAAGTTATTTATAAGCTGATTAATAGTTTTTTTCATTTTCAACAAATTTTTAAATAAATGCAAAGAAGATCTTAAACGAGAATTATAATCATTTAATGAATAATATATTAAGAATTCAAAATATAACTTTTAAATATTCCTCCAAAAATAGTTCTTGTTCGATTAACGCAATATCAGACCTAGACTTGACCCTTGATTACGGAGAAATTGGTTGTATTCTTGGCCCCTCAGGGTGCGGAAAAACTAGTTTACTAAGATCTATTGCGGGATTTCTAGAGCCACAGGAAGGAACAATAACTATTGGGGAAAATTTAGTCTACGATTCATCGAATAAAGCTAATAGACTAAGTCCTGATAAAAGAAACGTTGGGATGGTTTTTCAAGATTATGCTTTATTCCCTCATTTAAATGTAGAAAATAATATTTTGTTTGCTTTAACCCAAGGTTTTCCATCTTTAGCAACTCGTAATCAAAAGGTCAGATGTAATGAAATGCTGGAATTAACTGGAATGAAAAATAAAAGTAAAAATTACGTACACCAACTCTCAGGAGGTCAGCAACAAAGAGTTGCACTAGCCAGAGCTTTAGCCCCTTCTCCTGATCTTCTGCTATTAGATGAACCTTTTTCTAACCTAGACCCACATTTACGATCTGATTTATGTCGAGAGGTTGCAAGTATTTTAAAATTTACTAAAACAACAGCCTTGATGGTTACACATGATCAACAAGAAGCTTTTTCAATAGCAGATAAAGTTGGTATTATTTTTTCGGGTTCACTTGTGCAGTGGTGCTCACCATATGANNTATATCATGAACCCAAGACAGCTGATATTGCCAGATTTGTTGGGGAAGGAGCTTTCATCACTGGTATAAAGTCCAAAAATAGTGTCAAAACACCACTTGGATCGTTTAAATTGANAGAAAAAGAAAATGACAAAAGTAGAAATGAAGAACTTGTGAGAGTTCTCTTAAGACCGGATGATATCATTCACGATGATTCAAGTTCACTGCAAGCAAAGGTTTTAAGAAAAGATTTTAGAGGATCAGATTTTTTGTACACTCTTGAACTTAATAATGGAGAAAAAGCATTGTCATTAGTTCCAAGCCACCATGATCATCCTGTAAATGAAGCAATTGGAATTAAGCTTGAAATGAATCATGTCATTACATTTTCTTCAGAAGAAGCTGCGGAGCCCTTTACCTCTTTGGGTTAAGTNTTTTTTTTAAAAATCAATGTAATTTATTGTGGCGGTTCAAGTAAAAAACGTTTAAAACCACTAAAAAGTAAAAAGTGTTTGCCAGAACAACGTCCAAATAATGCTAAATTCACTTTTCTAGCCATTTGAACGCCCATTTGAGTGACACCTGACCTTGACAACAAAAAAGGAATGCCCATTTGAGCACCTTTTATTACCATTTCTGATGTAAGTCTACCAGTTGTATAAAATACCAAATTTTCTCCTCTGAGTCTTTCAAGCCACATCATACCTGCAATTGAATCTACTGCGTTATGCCGGCCAACATCCTCTACAAATAGAATCATTTTATCCTTTTCAAATAANGCACATCCGTGAACTGAGCCAGCTTTTTTATATACTGATTCATGCTTTCTTATAACATCAATTATGGAAATTAGTGTGCTCTGGTTTAACTTTGCGAACTCAGACAATTTAAGTGAATCAAAGTNCTCTTGAATATCGCCGAATATCGTACCTTGACCACAGCCAGTTGTGACTGTTTTTTTTTCTACTTTTTCTAAAATAGATTTTGAATTAAAGTTGTCAACTACTACAGCAGCAGCGTTGGTGTCCCAATCAACTTGAATTGACTTTACCTGATTTATTTTTGAGACTATTCTTTGGTTTCTAAGATATCCTAATACTAAAGCCTCCGGCTTTGCGCCCAATGTCATTAAAGTAACGAGCTCAAATTTATTCACATAAATTGTTAACGGTCTCTCTGCNGGAATAAAAGTCTCTNTCTCTCTTCCCTTTTCATCAATAACGTTTATTGGTGCAATAAGGTCAATNTTTGCCTTGGACATGGAAGGTCTATAAAGATCTGCANTGTTTTTATGAGTGTTCATCTTTTAAATAAAAAAATAAAATCTTTTTNAAAATTAATTTTAAATATTCATCAATTAAATACCGTTTATATCTTCAATATTATTTATATTTATAAAATCCTGAGNATCATCAAATAATACTTCACAGCANTTTAAACCACTAGTCCATTGATCTATTTTTCTTCCACCAGATTCAAGAAATAAATCAAGACTATCAATNAGTTGTTTTTTNAGTAGTAAGATNGCTGGATGGGTTCTCNTAACCCCCTTTTTATCTAAAGTAACCGGCATTGCACAATCTGCATCCTGCTCTAATAAATTAATGTAAAGTCTATTACATATATCTAATGGGATTTTGGGTACATCACATGGTATTGAAATCATATATGGGGTTTTACATTTGTATAAACCTGCTTGAATTCCAGCAAGNGGTCCTAGCCTTTGATTTGTATGATCTTCAATTACATGCTTACTCAAAATTTTATAAGTTTCAAGGTTTCTGTTTGCATTAATCATCAGAAACTCAACTTGGGATTCAATCCGCTTTAAAACATAGCAAATCAAGTATTCTCCTTTGACGAGAACCAAGCCTTTATCGATTCCACCCATTCTTCGAGCATTCCCGCCTGCCAGAACTATAGCCGTTATTTTATTATTCACAGACTTATTTCAATTTTTTTTGTAGAAGCTGTTTGTTGTATATTTCATGAGAATGATTCGCAGTTGGATTTGACCAATTTATATCGGGTAACTGATCAAATGCATCTCTTAAGTATGAACTCCAACTAGTTCTTATTTCGTTAAAGTAAGAGTTTTTATCTGAAATTGATAAATAGTTATTAATCATAAAATCATTTTTTTTATAAACTAATAAGTCAAGTGGTAATCCAACTGAAATATTTGATTTCAACGTCGAATCCATCGAGAGTAACGCACATTTTGCTGCTACATCGAGATCCATATCAGAGTTTAAAACTCTATCAAGTATAGGTTTGCCATACTTTGATTCACCTATTTGGAAGTAATTACATTCAGTATCAGTTTCAATAAAATTGCCTGCAGAGTAGATTTTAAAAAGCCTACAATGCTCTTTTTGTATTTGTCCACCTAAAATAAATGAACAATTAAAGTCAACTCCCAAATCATTCATTGTTGAACTATCCCTTTTGTAAACTTCCTTGATTGCTTCGCCTACAGTTTCGGCAATGTCAAAAAGTGAGGTTGCTTTCCAAATAGTTGAAGCTTGTTTTTTTTGAATTAATATTTGACGAATACTTTGGGAAATTGCTAAATTACCAGAACTCATTAAAACTACAGATCTGTCATAATTTTCATTAAAGATTGTCATTTTTCTATAGGTTGAAACATCGTCTACACCAGCATTAGTTCTTGAATCAGACAAAAAAACAAGACCATCATCAAGCTTTATTGCTATGCAATAAGTCATACAAGATCCTTAACTCGTAACACTAACTTCTACCTCCATCGTTTCTATCCCACCACCTTGTCTAAACCCTCTCACCGGGGAAGCATGCCCATAATCTAAACCAACAGCTAAACTAAGAAACTGATCATCAATTATTTTAAAATGGGTGACATCAATTCCAAGCCACTTTTGTAACCAAACTTCAACCCAAGCATGTGTGGCTTCACTTGCTCTGGCCTGGCCTTTTAAATATCCACTAACATAACGCGCTGGAAGCCCCAGCGACCTACACGCTGAGAGCATAACATGTGCATGATCCTGACA
>NHFB01000019.1 GCA_002170285.1 Betaproteobacteria bacterium TMED100 | reverse complement strand
AGAGAATCAGAGCTATTAGAGGTAATGAAATATCTATGATCTTTCAAGAACCAATGAGTGCACTCAATCCTCTTTTGACTATTGGCCAACAAATTTCTGAAATTATCGAAAATCATGAAATGATCTCGAGCAAAGAGGGAATGATTAGGGCTACGGAGTTATTAAATAAAACAGGTGTAGATGATCCAAGCAGGAGAGCGAATTCCTATCCACATCAACTATCTGGAGGACAGAGGCAGAGAGCATTAATAGCAATGGCAATTGCTTGTAGGCCAAAGTTACTAATAGCTGACGAACCCACTACTGCATTAGACGTCACTATAAGACAACAAATCCTTTCCATGTTGTTTGAACTTCAAGAGGCGGAAGGGATGTCGGTTCTTTTAATAACCCATGATTTGCCATTAGTTGAGCGGTTTGCCCAGAAAGTAGGTGTGATGCGAAATGGAAGAATGATAGAGCTAGGTGAAAAGGAAAAAGTTTTTAGTAACCCAAAACACGAATATACAAAAAAACTGTTGGACAGCCGTCCTAAACCCTTAAACGCAAAATACAAAAAAAGAGATGTTTTGATCGAAGCTCGCAACTTCTCGTGCACATATAAACTTCCAGTTGGGTTTTTTTCCTCTAGAAATTATTCTGCTGTTTCTCACGAAAATTTTGTTGTTTATAAGGGGGAGACACTGGGTGTGGTTGGAGAGTCTGGGTCAGGAAAAACCAGTTTAGGATTGGCTATTTTGGGGCTTTTTTCTGGAGTGTTCAAAGGTAGTATTAAGTTTGATGGATTGAATCTAACAGATATGAGCCCACAAATTCTTCGAAGAACCAGAAGAAGATTTCAAATGGTTTTTCAAGATCCATTTTCCTCACTTTCTCCGAGAATGACTGTAGCTGAAATTTTAGAGGAAGGTCTTATCCACCATTTTCCTCAGTTCATTAGTGAAGAAAGAAAAAAAATATGCGAAGACATCATGGATGAGGTTGGTTTGGATATCAATAGCATGAACAGATATCCTCACGAATTTTCTGGAGGTCAAAGACAAAGGATTGCTATTGCAAGGGCCGCTATTTTAGAACCAGATCTTATTGTTTTAGATGAACCAACTAGTGCGCTAGATGTTTCAGTGCAGGCCCAAGTTTTGAAACTATTGATAAATTTACAAAAAACAAGAGGGTTAACTTACGTTTTCATCTCTCATGATCTAGCAGTGATTCGAGCAATTTCTCATCGCGTTTTGGTAATGAAGAGTGGAAAAATACTGGAGTTTGGTACAACAAGTCATGTTCTAACTCAACCACGAAATGAGTATACATACAGACTAATGGACGCTGCTCTAGTTCAAACCCCACCTTTAACTAGTGACTAGAAATTATGTTAGGTGTTAATGAACTTTTTTTTATGAAATTATCACTTTTTCTTATACTAGCAAGTATCATCTCTTGCAGTAAGGAAAAATATGAAGAAAAAAGTCTTGATACTTTTGTGATAATTAAAGAGGCCACCTATCGAAGTGAATCATTAATACCAGAGTCCATAAATTTAAATAAAAATTCTGATTGGATCCTAACTGATAACGCAGGGTGGGTAGTTGAGAAATTAGTAGATAATGGTGATGTTATCAAAGCTGGTCAAACAATTTTAAGACTTGATCCAAGAGACCTTAGACTTTCTGACAGCGCTGCAAGGTATCAGTATGAAGCAGCTAAAGCCAGTTTAAAAGCCCAAGTGGCAGACTTTATCAGATTTAGTGAACTTAAAAATAAAAAATTTATTTCTGATGCTGAGTGGGAGAAAAGAAAAGCTCAACTAGCTGTTTATGAAGCAGAGTTTGAAGAATTAGCTGATAGTCTGGGAGTTGTTTCAGTGAGATCTTTTACGAATGGAAAAATTAAGAATTTGTATGTTAAAGAAGGTGAATTATTAAAAGCAGGAGAAAAAGTTGCTCAAATCATTTTAGACAAGAAAATTATTTCTAAGACAAAAAATCATAAATTTAGTATTAAAACAGCCAAAAAATTACGAGCTATAAAAATCCCAATTTCTGCTCTTGTTGATGGCCAAATTGTTTTTAAGATAATTAATAATTCTGGAAATAAACTGGAAAGATCTGGTACCGGAGTTGTACGTGAAGTTAAGGTTTCAACGGGAAAAATTGATGAAAGTTCTGTTTTGGTTACTGATGGACTCAAAGAAGGGGACTTATACGTAGTGTCTGGCGCACATTTACTTATTGGGGGTCAGAAAGTGAGATTTGCATACTGAATAACAAATTCAATCTTTCAAGGTGGGCGGTCGAACATGATTTTTTAGTTAGATACCTATTAATTATTTTTTTATTTTCTGGCTTGTTTTCCTTTTTCTTTTTAGGTCAGGATGAAGATCCCCCGTTTACTTTTAGAGCAATGGTGATAAAAGTTGATTGGCCTGGTGCAACCCCACTGCAAATGGCAAAACAAATCTCTGAACCGATTGAAACCAAATTAAAAACACTAAGTTCCAGAGCAAAAATAACAAGTTTTTCTCGTGAAGGTGAATCAACAATTATTTTCCAAGTTAAGGGAAGTGTTCAAGGAAGTGAAATTCCAATAATCTGGGCAAACGTACGGAATAAAATTCGTGATATAAAAAAACAGTTGCCTAATAGTGTAGAAAATATTTCATTTGATGACGATTTTGGAGACACATTCGGGATTTTATATTCTCTCTCAGGTTCTTCATACTCTCCGAGAATGATTGATAGGTTTGCCAGAAGCATTAGAGAAAATTTTCTTAGTGTGGGTGATGTTGGTAGAGTTGAAATATTTGGGCAAGAAAGAGAAAAAATTTACGTTGAAATATCAAGAAGAGTCCTATCTAAGTACGATTTAACATGGGAGCTTTTGGCACAACAACTTGCAGAAAACAATTCTATTGTATTTTCTGGGAATGTTGAACAATCTCAATCTATTACTTCCTTAAGAGTAGAAGGACAATTTAAATCTCTTGAACAAATTAAAAATATTAGAATCAAGACTAATCAAGATTTAGTGCGTCTTGGTGAAATAGCTAGGGTTTTTAGAAGTCTTCCTGACCCCTACCAGCAGAAGGTCAGAGCTAATGGAGAAGAGGTTATTGCTATAGGTGTCTCTATGCGTCAGGGAGGAGACATAATAAGGCTCGGTAGGGCATTAGATAATAAGGTTAATGAGATCAAGGATAATTTGCCTGTTGGAATGCATCTTAAAAAAATACAAGATCAACCAAGAGCTGTTTCAAAATCAATTAACGAATTTTTAGTGGTCTTTTTTGAAGCAATCACTATAGTTTTATTGGTAACCTTAATCAGTTTGGGATTAAAAAGAAACCCGCTAAGATTTGACTTTAGACCTGGATTAGTGGTCGCTCTTAGTATTCCTCTTGTAATGGCTATTACATTTTTGATTATGAAACTTTCAGGCATCGGTTTACATAAAGTATCACTTGGAGCATTGATTATTTCTCTTGGTTTGTTAGTTGATGACGCAATAATAGTCATTGAAATGATGTTTAGAAAAATACATGAAGGTTTAAGTCCAATTGAGGCAGTCAGTTCAAGTTACGATTTAACCGCAAAACCAATGTTAACTGGAACATTAATTACGGCTCTTGGTTTTTTACCAATAGGTCTAGCAAAGTCTGAGGTGGGAGAATACACATATGCAATTTATGCCGTTACTGCTACTGCACTTTTGATTTCCTGGATCGTATCTGTTTTTTTTGTTCCAGTCGTTGGGTTTTGGTTATTAAACAAGAGAAATAAAGTTAATGATGAGGTCTGCATTAAGAATAAGGACAACAGTAACAAAATATCGATGAAAAAATATCGATCTTTACTGAGTTTTTCTATTAAAAATAAATTTTTTTCCTTTTTTTTTATTTTGATTTTTTGTTTTTCTGGTTTCGTTGGACTAGTAAAAGTTGAAAGCCAATTCTTTCCTGACTCAAATAGACCTGAAATTTTAGTGGATATTTTTTTAACAGAGAATTCTTCTCCATATGCAACAGAGAATGCAGTTTTAAAACTTGAAAATGAAATTAAAAAGATTAAAAATATAGATAATGTTGTAAGTTGGTTAGGGTCGGGAGCACCTCGTTTTTTTTTACCGCTTGATGTTATATTTCCAAATTCAAATGTTGCACAAATTGTAATTACCCCATCTGACAGAAAATACAGGGACAACATTTTAGAGGAAATTAGGCTACTTACAAATAAGTTACTGCCTGAAGCCAGAGTTAGGCTAAAAGTCTTGCCCAATGGTCCTCCAATTCCATATCCAGTATCTTTTAGACTAGTTTCAGAAAATGAAGAAGATCTTTATTATGTTGCACAACTTGTTCAGGCAATAATGTCTAAACATAATAATTTGATTGGAGTTCATAACAACTGGGGTAAGAAAAGCCCGATAATTAAGGTTTTAGTTGATAACACTAGAGCAAGAGAGTTGGGAATTGATCCCTTATCGATATCAAATGCCTTAAAAATAAGATCATCTGGAATTGTGATTGGTGAATTTAGAGACCAAAAACAACTTATTCCTATTGAGCTTAGGTTAAAAAAAGAGGATAGGGATGAAATCTCTGATTTAAGAGGGATTTTGGTTTCTTCAAAGTTTGGTGAAACGGTACCGTTGGAAAAAATTGTAAAATTTTCGGTTGAGTGGGAATACCCTTTGATTTGGAGATATGACAATAAGTTCTCTATGTTTTTACAGGCAGATACTGTTGGTCACACTCAAAGTACAACAATAACTGAAGAATTAATAACTAAAATAAATAGTATTGCATCTACTTTTCCTCCAGGATTAGAACTACAAGTTGGCGGAACTTTAGAGGAAAATCAAAAGGGGCAGAAATCTATAATTGCGGGTTTACCAATAGTGTTTTTTTTGATTTTTACTTTACTAGTTATGCAATTATCTGGAATAAAAAAAAGTTTTTTGGTTTTTGCAACTGCTCCTCTAGGAATATCAGGAGCTATTATGGCCTTACTTCTTTTTAATAGGCCACTTGGTTTTGTTGCTGGTTTAGGAATCATCGCATTAATTGGTATGATAATAAGAAACTCTGTTATTTTAGTTGACCAAATTGAGCGTGAACGATCAAAAGGCTTTAATTTACACGATTCCCTTGTTGAGGCATCAGTGGGAAGGTTTAGACCTATGATGCTTACGGCTGGTACTGCTATTCTGGCAATGATACCTTTGACTAATAGCATTTTTTGGGGTCCAATGGCTGTTGCAATAATGGGTGGGTTAGTGGTCGCTACNTTATTAACTTTGTTGTTAGTACCGGTAACTTATGCAATTTTTTTTGGCCGTAATCNATAATAGTTAACTAAANTATTCATTATGAGCCTTATTTCTCTTAGAATAAGAATTAGACTTAAAAATANACAAAATAACTAAAATTTANAACTNAATTACATATGAAAAAAAGAGACAAAAAATTAATTCNAAAAAATAATACNNATACCAAAAAATTAGATATCAATCTTGTTAATAAAACTGTTAGCAGAAGAACTTTTTTGTCCAAGGCAGGATCTACTGCGGCGATTGCTCCAATAGCTGGTTTCCCTTTAGTTTCTGTTGCTAAGGACCCTATTGTTTTTAAAATGCAAGGGGCATGGGGTAGCAAAGACATCATGAATGAGTTTGCTTTGGAATATGTTGAAAGAGTGAATATAATGGCNGAAGGTAGATTAAGGTTAGATTACTTGTCGGCTGGAGCAGTAGTAAAGCCTTTTGAATTAACTGATGCTGTAAGTAAAGGGGTTCTGGATGCTGGTCATCAGGTACCAGTTTATTGGTATGGAAAATCTAAAATTGCATCTTTATTTGGTTCAGGACCAATAAACGGAGCTAATTCACAACAGATGTTAGGTTGGATAATGCGAGGTGGAGGCTATCAATTGTATGAAAAACTCCAAAAAAAATTGGGATTAAACATTAAAGGTTTTTTTGCTTTCCCAATGCCAAGTCAACCACTAGGGTGGTTTAAAAAACAACCTCCTAAAAGTGCTTCTGATTTTAAAGGAATCAAATATCGAACTGTAGGTCTTGCAGCAGACCTAATGCAAGAATTAGGTGTTAAAGTAACCCAACTACCTGGCGGTGAAATAATTCCTGCCATGGAAAGAGGTGTTTTAGATGCTTTTGAGTTCAATAACCCTACATCTGACCGAAGATTGGGTGCTGCCGATGTGTGTAAGTTTTACTCAATGGGTTCATATCATCAAGCTATGGAATTTTTTGAAATTATTTTCAATAAGACAAAATACGAAAAGCTACCAAAGGATTTAAAAGCAGTGCTTAAATATGCTGCTGAGGCGGCTTCATCATCTAATTCATGGACTGCACAGGATAATTACTCTAAGGATCTACTGTCTTTAATTTCTAAAGATAGGGTAAGGGTTTCGAGAACTTCTCAAGAAGTTTTTAAAGCTCAGCTAAAAGCTTGGGATAGGGTGGCTGCAAAATTAGAAAAAGAGGATCCTTTCTTCAAAGAAGTAAATGATTCTGCAAAGGCTTGGGCTAAAAGAGTTGCTTATTATTCATTCTTTAATGATGCTGATTTTAAATTAGGCTATGAGCATACCTTTAAAATTAAGTTGCCCAAATAACAATCAAAAATTTTTTTTAAATGAACAAACTTAAAGAATTTGTATTCTTTATCGATAACCTCTCTGTTTCTGTTGGCAGAAGCTTTGCTTGGTGTATTATCATTTTGATTTTAGGAACGTGCTACGAAGTTTTCATGAGGTACGGTTTTGGTAACCCAACTAGTTGGGCATTTGATATGAGCTACATGCTCTACGGCACAATCTTTATGATGGCTGGAGCATACACTCTAGCAAGAGGTGGACATGTAAGAGGTGATTTTCTTTACAGGCGTTTGAAGCCTAAAACTCAAGCTCGAATTGACTTGGTCTTGTACGTTTTATTTTTCTTTCCTGGAATCTTAGCAATGGTTTTTTCAGGCTATGAGTATGGAATCGCTGCATTTAAATTGAGAGAAGTATCTGTTAACAGTCCAGTGGGTGTTCCAGTTTGGCCAATTAAATTAATAATTCTTTTTTCCGGGTTCTTTTTATTGGTTCAAGGTATTGCAGAGGTTATGAGATGTATCTATTGCATTAAAACTGGAAATTGGTTGAGAAGAGGTGTCGATGTTGATGAAACGGCTTTGAATTTAAATAAAGATTTGAGGGTTGATTGATTTGACTGATCCAATTTTAGCTTTATGTATGTTAGGTATTTTCATTATATTTATATTTTTGGGCTTCCCAATTGCCTTTACTTTGATGGCAGTCGGAATAGGTTTTGGGTATTACGCTTACTTTGACCCCGAACAGGCAATTTTTCAAAATAAGATATTTTATTTGTTTGTTCAAAATACATTCAGTGTAATGAGCAATGATGTTTTAATTTCAGTTCCTTTGTTCCTTTTCATGGGTTACATAATTGAAAGAGCCAATATCTTAGACCAACTATTTTATAGCCTTCAAGTTGGTTTAAGACATTTACCTGGTTCAATGGCAGTCGCTGCCCTCATTACATGCACATTATTTGCAACTGCAACCGGAATTGTTGGTGCAGTGGTAACTTTAATGGGTCTTCTTGCTTTGCCTGCGATGTTGAAAGCTGGTTACGATCAAAAACTAGCGTCAGGTGTAATAACTGCAGGTGGAACATTAGGTATTTTAATTCCTCCCTCAATTATGTTGATAGTTTATGCTGCGACAGCGGGTATTTCTGTTGTTAAACTTTATGCAGCTGCTATTGGACCTGGACTAGTGCTAGCCTCCTTGTACCTTGGCTACGTTATTTTAAGAGTTTCTTTTAACCCATCCCTAGCTCCAAAGCTTGAAGGTGGTAACAGACATTCCTTTTTTGAAACTTTCCTTTTATTAGCGAAATCTTTTTTTCCATTAGCTATTCTAATTTTTGCTGTTCTAGGTTCAATTTTGTTTGGATTAGCTACACCGAGTGAAGCTGCTGCAATGGGTGCATTGGGAGGTATCCTACTGTCTATTTTTTATGGTGCATTTACATGGATTAGACTCAAAGAGTCAGTTTACCTAACTGCCAAAACTACTGCCATGGTATGTTTTTTGTTCGTTGGATCTTGGACCTTTGCATCTGTTTTTTCTTACCTGGGAGGAGAACATGTAATTAAAGATTTTATGCTTGGCATGAACTTGTCTACTATACAGTTTCTGATACTGACACAGCTGATTATTTTTGTTCTTGGTTGGCCTTTGGAGTGGTCTGAAATAATCATAATTTTTGTTCCTATATTTTTACCTCTTTTAAGTTATTTTGATGTTGATCCAATACTCTTTGGTATTCTAATTGCCATTAACTTACAAACATCGTTTCTCACACCACCAATGGCCATGTCTGCCTATTACTTAAAGGGTGTTGCACCTAAAGGCCTAGAATTATGGACAATTTTTAAAGGATGCTTTCCTTTTCTGGGAATGGTAATTTTATCATTGATAATTGTTTACCTNGAGCCTAGAGTTGTGACCTGGTTACCAGATTATTTTTACTCATCTGGTATGGATCCAATTGAAATAGATCCTGGTGATCCAAATGTTATTAATCCTGATTTTTTTAACTAAGGTTTGAATTGACTGATCGTGATTTTACTGTAATTGAAATAGTTGAGCGTTTAAAGCAGGGAAAAACCTCTGTTAAGGAATTTATTGATGATTTAGTGATACGGGCTCAAGCCGTAAATCATGAAATTAATGCAATAGTTGATCTTAGAATCCAATACATAATTCAACAAGCTCAGATATTAGATCAAACAAAACAAGATGGAAGTCATTTAGGGAGAATGTTTGGAGTTCCAATCGGGGTTAGCGATAACATCTCTACATTTGATTTTTTTACAGAAGTTGGTTCAAAAATTCACAAAGGTCAGCAGCTTAATATAGATAGTACTGTTGTACAAAGACTTAGGAACGAAAATGCAATTATTTTTGGGAAAACTTGTTTAACTGAATTTGCTTGTAGCCAACCAACAATAACATTGAATCCTCATGATAAAAGCACGAGTCCTGGAGGGTCTGCTAGTGGTGGAGCTGCNTCAGTNGCCGCTGGTATAGTNCCTTTAACTGTGGCTAGTCAAACAAATGGGTCAATTATTCGAAGTGCCTCCTATTGTGGTGTTTATGGGTACAAACCAACAAACAATATCATTCCCAATACAGGACTTATTACAAAAAGCGATACATTGGATACGATTGGTTTTTTTTCCCGAAATATTGAAGATCTTGGTTATGTTTTGGAAGTTGTAGGTGGAGATGATGGAACTGATTTAAAAACAATTGGGTCATCCAGAAGTAAAAACTATCTTGAAATTATTTCTCAGGAACCTCCTTTTGACCCTAAGTTTTTGTATGCAAAGACCTCCTCTTTGAAAAAGTTAAGTCGGTCCGCCCAGAGTGTAATTAATAGATTTAGAAAAAAAATAAAAAACCATCTAACTGAGCTTAATTTACTGGAGTTGGTCTCATCTTCCGAAAGCCTTCATCAAACAATTTTTGAGGTTGAACTGTCACTTAATTTAGCTAAGGAGTATGAACAGCATAAACATCTTCTTAGTCCTGCTTTAAAGCAAAAGATTAGATACGGTAGGAAAATTTCAGGTTGTGATTATTTGTTGGCTCTAAAAAGAAGAGAGGAGGTCAAAACTGCTTTACAAGAGATGTTTGAACACTTTGATGCAATATTAGTACCTTCTAGTATTGATTCAGCCCCTTTGTTAAATACAAAAAACACAGGTGACCCTTGTTTGTCAACGATTTGGTCGTTATGTGGTTTTCCTATGATTAGTTTGCCTATACTCAAACTCAAGAACGGAATGCCCTATGGTATACAATTGATTGGTTCTCCAAATGATGATGCTAGACTTTTGAGAACGGCAAACTGGTTAACAAGAAACTTTGGAGAAAATAATGAATAATTTTTGGTCAAAAAAATTTGGTGATTATCTTTCAATAATTTTATTGGCTACTTTTTTAAGTATTTATATCTTTGAGCTTGGGATTATTGATTTGTGTTTTTTCCTTTTATTGGGTTTTGGTCTGGCTATTTTTGATTTAGTTAAAAATGACTGAGTAAACGACTGCTATTAACTAAGAGGTTGTTCAGTAATATTTTTTTTTCTTTCAGCAGATTTTATGGACTGATTTTTATTAGATGTCACTGATGCTTTGGGGTTTGAGTACTCATTTAAAACTTTTTTACTTGTAGGTGTTTCAGTCTCAGATATTATAGATTTTTCACTATTTTTAAGTACCATCCTCCCATTGATGTTTGAACCTTGATGAACCTCAATTATCGAGTAAATAACATCTCCATTGATTTTCGCTCCNGCTCTTACTTCGAGATGGTCAGCTTCTATATTTCCGAAAACTGCACCTAAAACAACAACACTATGACAAGAAATATCTCCGTCAATTTGGGCTTTCGGGCCAATTATTAAAACTCCACTTTTCGTATTTGGTCCCCTAATATTTCCTATGATTATCCCGTCTAATCTAGCACTTTTATCAAAGAAAAAATTGCCCTCAATCTTTACTGATGTATCCATCAACGTTGCTAAAGTTTCTGTTGAAATTGCTTTTTGTTTATTTTTTCCGAAAAACATTATTAACCCTTTTTACTGAATTGTTATAGGAACAATTATTACCTCAGACTTAGACACATCATCAAAAGGAAGGATTGTTGCTATTATAAAATTTGATACTGAGGATTCTAGTCTACCTTTTATAGCTTCTGCCACTTCTGGAACTTTTATTTTGTGTTGCACTACTCTGAAACGTTTTATTGACTCAGATATGGCCTTTTCTGGACTTAACGGATCAAGATTATCTACACCCCTGATGATGACTCGAATGACGGATTTCTTATCTTTTACTACTCCAGGGTCCGGATTTCCAACAAGCAACTCGTAGTTAACACCACTTTCACCCGGTAGTCTAACAGCGGAAAATTGTCTTAAATACCCGTTTGATTGGGTTGCTTGAACAAGTTTTTCTAGAGTCTGAATTCTTTCTTGCATCTCAGCTTTTTGTGAGGCTAAATTTTTTACATTTTCACTTAGTTGACTAGATTGTTCTAAACCTACATTTTTTTGGAATTGCCAATCAACAATTCTAGAAATACTCAATCTCCACCATTCTTCAGTATAGACTTCCTCACCAAAAGATTTTAAAAGGTACATCCAAGTAANCAAGATTATAGTTATTATGCCAAGTAATATCCAGTAAGTAGTTTTGACCCTCCTGAATGTACCAGCAGAAGCAGCTATTAAAGGTTCATCTATTAGAGGATTTTTTTTGGGTTGCAACATGTTGTAAGATTTTANTTGCTACTATTNTTTGTTTGAAACCTTAATTTTTGCTATCTTTTCAGATTTTCTAACTCTGGCGAGAAAGGGGCGTGGATTGATTGGACGCTTATTCAATATCAGCTCGAAGTGAAGATGGGAACCAGTGGACTTTCCTGTTGAGCCGACTCTGGCTATCCTTTGCCCAGCTCTTACAGGCATACCTGCGACAACTTCAATCCCCTGAAGGTGAGCATAAGCACTTTTAAGTTGAGGACTATGTCGTATTTCAACTAGGTTTCCGTAACCCCCAACTCTACCAATAACTTCAATCACGCCATCACCAATAGCATAAACTGGTGTTCCAGATTTAGCTATGAAGTCTACACCTCTATGGAAAGCCTTTCTTTTGCTGAAGGGATCTCTCCTCATACCGAATCCTGAAGATATGCGCGCAAAATTTGAAATTGGATGTGCGGCAGGACCTGTGGATATTCTTTCAAAAATTTTCTGCTTATCATCCATTATATCTTTCATTGCTAGAGAAATTTTTTGAACTCTGATTTCTAATTCTTCCATGCGAGGTGGGCGATCCTCTGGGTAATCTCCAGCAGGTCGGCCTGATGCATCTCCCTCTATTACAGATAAAGTTGATTCTAACAAATCCACTTTGGCTTTTAAGCTTCCTAACTCTTTTGCTAAAGAGTCTTCTCTACTCAGTTTCCACCATTCAATTACTGATTCAGTTAGGCTTCCACTTTCTGAATTAAGCGTCATTCCAAATCTCATAACTAGCAAAAGTATCGAGGCTAGTATGCAAACTGCAACCCATAGTCTCCAACCAACAAGCTTNAAAGAAATGTGGGATTTATCAGATCTAGTTATTAGTATAAGTTGCATATTTAAAACACCATATTGAATTACACAAAGTTAGAATCGTTACTAATCTGTTTAAATTTAGAGTTTAACACTCAACTAATTAAATAGTTAGAATTAATACTTAAGTATTGGTTGAAGTATGAATCACTTATTTTTTTACGTCAAGGCCAATTTACGAACAAAAATTATTTAGAAACGAACATAGAGTTTTAATTTTAACTTTTATAAGAAAAATCCCCATAGTGTAGTAATAAGCTTGGAAAAATTAACAAGTTAAGAATTGTTGAGCTGATAAGACCACTTACAATAATGCTAGCCATAGGACCCTCTATTTCTCTTCCAGGTTCACCGCTTCCAACAACTAGTGGAAGTAGACCTAAACCGGTAACAATAGCTGTCATTAATATAGATGGAAGTCTTTCAGATGCTCCTTTTAATGTTGTAGAGAAATTCCAAGGAAGCTTTTCTACTTCGACTAAATGTTGATAATGAGATACCAACATAATTGAGTTCCTGATGGTGATTCCGAACAAAGTGACAAACCCTACCATTGCTCCAACAGATAGCCAACCACCAGATATAAAAACAGCAAAAACACCTCCTACCAGACAAAAAGGGAGATTTAAAAAAACAATTAGCAAATTTTTATTTGTCCTTAATGCAAGTTTCAATAATACAATTACTCCAATAAAAGCTACTAAGCTACTTATTAAAAGACTTCTTAGCGTCGTATCTGTTGCAGTNGTTTTACCTGCATATGCTAGNTAATTGTTGGGAGAGAGTTTAATGTTNTTTTTGATAATAACTTTTAAATCTTTCTCTATATTNCTTAGGTCGACATCTTTCAAATCGGCTGTAATTGCCTGCATTCTTTTGCCACCACTTCTCAAAATTTTTGATTTTCCTGTCTCATACTCGACTTTTGCAATATCAGAAACTTTAAAACTAACACCGTCTTTAGAAATAAATTTTAAATTTTTAATTTGATTGATATTATTTACAACTTCTTTGTCCATCATTATAGAAATGGGAATTTTNCTNTCTCCATCTATTATTTCTACTACATTTATACCCCGGAAAATTACTTCAAAAATTCTGTTAATCTCTTCAGAATTTAATCCTCTTTCGGAAATATTTTGATGTTTAAGGGAAATTTTAATTTGTGGTGATCCAAGTGGAGCTATGATTTTAATATTTTCAAAACCAGGAAGAGTTTTTAGGAGTTGAGCTATATTTTTTGCATCTTTGTCAATATTTTCTGAGTTTAGTCCAATTACCTCAATTACAAAGTCAGCAACATAACCTGATACTGTTTCTTCAATTCTTTCAGACAAAAAGGTGTTAATACCAAAAGTAAAACCTGGAAAGGGTATTGAGTCAGACTTATTTGGAACTTCTCTCAAAGATTTTTTAATTTCATTAACTATCGTTTCTTGTTTNGAAGCTGTTAAGGGACCAACTTCAACTTGTATTTCACTGTAATGTGTTCCAAAAGTATCTGCTCCGTTTTCAGCCCTACCAACCCATTGTGCTGTGGATTGGACTCCGTCTATTTTGTTAATTTTTTCTGTTACTAATTTCCCAACTCTTAACATTTCCTTTGTTGAAGTTCCGGGAATCGCAGTCATGTGAACAATATAGTGGCCTTCACGTAATTCAGGTATGAATTCTACTTTAAATAAAAAAATTGTAGCCAAGCTCAAAAGTATAGAAAAAATAACAGTACTGATGATTTCTCTTGGAGATTTTTCAATAAATAATAAGGTTGATTGATAAACATTTTTTAACCATAAAACTATTGGGGAGTCATTTTTGTTGATTTTGTTTTTATCCTTTAATAACAAACAACATAAGGCAGGAGTAATGGTTAGAGCTATTATCAAACTTGAAGCTAAAGCNTAGATATATGCCAAACCTAATGGTCTAAATAGTCTTCCAGCAACGTCTGGCAAAAATAAAAGTGGTGTGAAAACAAGAATAACAATTAACGTTGCGAAAATTATTGAGTGTCTAACTTCAAGCGAGGCTTTGATAATAATAAAAGCTGGCGCTTTTGGATTAGCAGAAGTTTTATTCTCTCTTAATCTTCTAAAAATATTTTCTGCATCAATTATCGCATCATCAACAACCTCACCCAATGCTATTACCAAACCACCCAAGACCATAATATTGAGTGCAACCCCTTGAGCTACCAAAATAATTATTGAGGTCAAAAGAGAAAGCGGAATTGCAATAGCGGAAATTAAAGCTGTTTTTGCATTGTAGAGAAAAGCAAACAGNACTGCTACTACCAAACTAGCTCCTATAAGAATATCTCTTTGAACATTTGTAACAGCCTCCTCTATAAAATTTGCAGGTCTAAAAAGATTTCTGTGTAATTTAATACTTTCTCTTTTTAGTAGCGGTTCAATTTGATCGAGTTTTTTCTCGATTTTCAATGTTGTTTCGTAAGTATCTGAGCCTAATTGACCTTGAACCATCATAAATACTCCTAAGTCACCATTTATCGATGATGCACTTATTGAAGGGGCTGGTCCATCAACAATTTCTGAAATATCACCTAGTAAAATTGGTCTGGAGTTTATAGTTTTTACGGATATTCTTTCCAAGTCTAAGATGGATTGATTTTGAGTAAGAACAGAAGCTTCAATTCGTTGGTTGTTGTTTTCTATGAAACCTATGGCATTGATTGAAGAGTTTTTTTCTACGGCCTTGATTACTTCTGAAACACTTATACCTGAATTATGTAATAGTTCTGGAGAAATTTTAATTTGCCTATTTCTTACTTCACCTCCAAAAAGATGAATATCTGCTACCCCAGGCGTTTCAATTATATTGGGATGAATTATTAGTTCGGCAACTTCTCTTAAATCCATAAGGGAACGATTTTCGGAGGTAATCCCAAATCCTAAAACTGAGCTAGCAGAAGATGTTAAAGGAGCAATTTTAGGAGTTTGAATATTTTTTGGCAGTTTGTCTTGAACAAATGCTAGTTGTTCAGAGACAAGTTGACGATTTAAAAATAAATTTTGTTTTTCATCAAAAATTATTGTTACTACAGACAAACCGGGTGTTGATTGTGACCTAATAGATTTGGTTCCTTTTAGTCCCGTCAAACTGGACTCAATTGGTTTGCTGATTAACAAATCAGTGAGCTCTGCAGAAAAACCTGGTGATTCCGTCTGAATAACTATTTGAGCCGGTGCAAATTCTGGAAAAATATCTAACTTTGCTGTTTTTACAGAATAAATTCCATACAAAAAAATACCAACACCAACAATAAAAACCGTTGAAGCATTTTTTACACAAAATGTAACGATGTCTTTAAGCAAATTAGTGCTCATTTTCATTTTCTATTTGATGACGCAACTCTTCAGAAAGCAGAGTTTGAGCTCCAATAACAACAATCAATTGATCAGGTTTAACCTGTTGTGAAAATACTCCATCAGAATTAGAAAAGGTAGTTTTTAAAATACTTCTTTCAAAATAATCAGGGTTGTTTTGTAAATATATCCACGATTCTCCAGCGAATCGAACTATTGCGTCTTCGGGAATCAAGACTCCAGACCGTTTGTTTTTATCTCGAGCATATATAACAACAGGTGAGTTACTTGCAAGATTTAATAAAGGCGATTTCAATAACCACGTTTCTCCAGTTTCTCCCTTGAGAGATAGGCCAGATGGCCCCAGTAAGGTGGCTGGGTAGTCAATTGGATCATTGAATCCTGAGGATTTAACTTGCCAAAAAAATTCATTAATTTTTGCCTTGGATAAAATTGAGAACCTTGTAATATCCACTTTTCTACTAATAATAGCTAATAAAAGGCCAGAGTCTTTACCTAAACCCTTTGAAATTTTTGCATTCCAATTCGACGTTACCTTCTGTTTTATTGCAGCTAACTCTGATTTTATTTCACTTAGCTTTCTTTTTGCCTCTTCAAAAGCCAACTCAGACAATTCAAGTTGTCTTGCTGAAACTTTTCTGCCTGAGTTAAAAAGTCCTCTCATTCTTTGAAGGTCTAGTTTTTTTTGCCTCAGGATTATTTTTGCCTCTGTTAGCCTACTTTCGTTGAGTTTGAATAACTTATTTGATTCTATTAGGTCATTTACGTCAGCTAAAACACCATGGAAGGTTTTTTGATCTTGAAAGTAACTTAATTTAGCCTTCTTGACAACAATACCTACTGATTTTTGAGATTCCGGAGATATCCAAATTTGATTACCTACCACCTTGGATTGTTTTGTATAAATTGCTTCATCATCTGTGTTTTGATAAAATTCATCTTTGCCAAAAAAAGCAAGAAGCCACACTAAGACTAAAATTATCAGTGATTGAGTAAGAATAATTGGACGCAAAATAGACAACTTTTGTTAGGTATGATTTTTTTTAACTTCAGTATTTGAAATCTTTAGTTCATCTCGAAGAAAATTTAGAGTTTTAAATGACTCCTCTAGATGTAAATTTTTAGAAATTTCGTCTGCTATAAATTGAGTTTTTCGAATCGCTGTTTCGATTGATATTTCCTTTGTTTGATAATTGCCAGCTATTTCATAAATTTGAGATGCAAACTTTTTAGGAATATATCCTGTAACTTCGCCATTTATGGACTTTATTTTCTGAAAAGTGGGAGCTTTTGGGATTGAAGGAACTGGTTTTTGCTCCCAAATGGCCTCAAGTTTATCGACACTGTATTTTTTGTAAACTTCTGCTCCCTCAACAAACGTTTTATCAATTACAGCCCTGCATCTTAGGGCTATAGTTATTCTTTTAGCCTTCATTTTCCTTGAGTCATCTTTTGAAAAACATGCGTCCTCAAAGTCTTTTTGAGCCTGCAAAGCGTCAGATTTTGAATTTTGTTCTTTTTTTTGGTTTAACCAAGCCATAATCATGTCTTAATAATAGCTTTTGTATTCAATCTTTGTTAATAATATTAAATACAAGTTTATTTAATTTATTTTTAGGAAGCAGCTTATGTGGATGAAAGCGACCGAGGGTGCAGATGGGACTACCTTTTACATCGATAGAGATTCAATAAAAAAAGAGGGTAAATTATTAAGGGTTTGGGAATTACAAGATTTAAAGGAAAAAGGACCTTTAGACGAAAAGTCTCGAAGAGTATTAGTNGAATATGATTGTAAGGATGAGAGAAGAAGAGTCATGTCTTTTACTTTTCATGCCGACCAAATGGGAGCGGGCTTGACATTAAAATCTGATCAAACACCAGGAAAATGGAATTTAATGGTTCCCAACACCACTGGATCAGTAGTCTATCAAGTTGCTACTGCCTTAAAAGCACCACTGAAGGGAGCAGCTTCACTACCACCTCCAAGTCCTGCTCCAGATCCATCAAACGAGACAGTGGCTCCTAATGGAGATAATGACGATGATGCTAAAAAAGAACAAGTTGGTGATAAGCCAGAAAATTTAGACGACGAATCTGGCAAAAAATAAAATGGNAAAATATNAGCANAGATCTTATATATTTTGGTTTTTNGTAATTTTGCTCCTCTTTTATTTACACAACCCAAAAGTGAGTTACTCCCAATGTTCATGTCAATGTGTATCGGGAAGAGTACAACCTGTATGCAGTAAAGCACCTGTAGTTATGCCAATATGTTCCCCAAGAATATGTGAAGCAGAAAGATCAAAGGCACCAATTCCTAGAAGGTTTGTTCCACCTGCACCTCATATAAAACCTTCCAACTGCCAACAACGAAGAGTTAAAAACCCAAACACAAACCAGTACACATGGCGAACGATTTGTCGGCCGGAAAATTCTTTTCAATAGCATTAATAATCTGTTGTTGCCCATTTAGCCCGTTGATTGCTAAATGGACTCACATAACAGATGGATACTTAGGTTCTGTTTATCTGGATTTCAAAACCTTAAGCAAGAAAAACAACATTACCACTGTATGGCAACTTCAAAACTTTACTCAAAAAGACATACAAGGTGTTCNATCTAGAAGGCTTTTAGTTGAATTTAACTGTANGGANAACATTAGGAGAGTTATNTATCTAAGTGCTCATTCGGAACAAATGGCTGAAGGTAATGTCAANTTTATTNNTGGTAAGACTNNTAATTGGGAACACCCTTTACCAAAGTCACTGGGCGCAAAAGTTTTTGCTGCTGTATGTTTTGAAAAAAAAACCTTTTAACCCAATATGGAGTACTTTATGAAATTAATTTATTTTTGTTGTTTGCTTGTCTTTTACTCTAAGGCATTTGCTGAGTGGAGACAGATTACTAAAGATGATGAAAAAATCTATTTTGTAGAAAGTAATTTTATCGTTCCTCATCTGAACGATAGAAGAATGGCAAAAGAACTCCATGAACTTCGTAATATTTCTGAGGACGGAGTTACAAGCCTTCGAATACGTTCCGAGTTTAATTGTAAAATGAAAGAAACTAGAATTTTAGCTATGGATAAAGTTGCAGGTGAGATGGGTGTTGGGAAAATTATTTCGTTTCAAGAAGAACCCTCCGAATGGGAATCAATTAATAACGACAAAAGTCGTAATGAAGTGTTGAATTTTGTATGTAGCAAGTAGTATTTATTTGTATTACATGCTTTTTGTAAGAATTTTTTTCCCTATCACAATTAAGATTGAGGCAATTGGTAATGCGACAAGTAAGCCTAAAAAACCAAATAATGTTCCAAAAAACATTAATGAAAATATTACCGCTAAAGGATGCAACCCAATTTTGTCACCTACTAATTTTGGAGTGAGAAAAAATCCTTCAATCACTTGACCTAATCCATAAATTAATAACACGGAAATTAAACTGTAGAGCGGACCTAATTCAAGGAGCCCGGAGAGTAAAACCAGAATTACTGAAAAAGCAAAACCCACATAGGGTAAAAAAACAAGGATCCCAGATAATAAACCAAGTGAAAACCAACTTTCGTAACCTGCAATTAATAGTAAGGAAGTGTAATAGATTGACATACAAGTAATCACAAGTGCTTGCCCGTGTAAATAATTCTTAAGAGTATCGTTGGCCTCAATCAAAGTATTTTTTGTTACATCCCTGTTCTTTTTTGGAATAATTTCTAGAATATTTGGAAAAACTTTATTCCAGTCTCTTAGTAAATAAAAAATCACAACTGGTAGTAGAACCATCCAACCAATAATATTAAAAAAAAGATTTGTACCACTTATTAGCATAGAAAAAAAATTTTTTGAGGCAGTGCCTGAATACTTTCGTAACCATTCGAGTATTTGCTCACGAATATTTTCAACTGAATCAAGTTGAATATTTAAATAGTTTGAAAAAATTGGCTCTATATACAAAAAACCATTACTTATCATACTGGGTAAACGTAGCTTTAAATTATCAATTTCATTATCAATGATTGGAACCACTAGAGAAATAATTCCAGAAAGAATAATTGTTCCCACCAAGATTGATATTAAACTGGCCAGAGTCCTACTAATGCCATAAGAGGAAAATTTTCTTGTTATTGGCTCCAATAGATAGGCAATAATGAAAGCTGTGAAAAAGGGGGAGAGAACTTCATTCATTGAGCTTTCTCTTTCTGCCCAAGAGCCTGATTTAAATCAGCAATCAAATCATCCGCATTTTCAAGGCCTATTGAGAGACGCAAAATAAGATGGTTCACACCAGATTTTTTTTTAAAAGATTCTTTAATTCTGCTATGAGTTGTACTGTATGGATGTGTAATAATAGATCTGGAATCACCGAGATTACCAGAGTTAGAAAATATCTTTACTCTATTAATAATGCGCCATGCGAGTTGATTTTTTTTCATACTTACATCATTCCTTAGCTTGAAAGAGACGATTGCTCCTCCATTGGACTGCTGATACATTGCAATTTTATGTTGGGGGTTGCTTTCTAGACCAGGGTAAAAAACCTGTGAAATTTGCTCGTTTTTTTCTAACCAGGAAGCTATTTTGAATGCAGATTCAGATTGAGCGTTCATTCGTACTGAAAGAGTTTCAAGGGACCTAAATAAAATCCATGCATTAAAGGGGGCAAGGGCGGGCCCACTCGTTCTTACAATTATTTTAATTTTATCAATTAACTTAGTTTTTCCGATAACTGCTCCAGCTAAAACCCGCCCCTGACCATCTATGAATTTAGTTGCTGAATGTAAAACCAAATCAATTCCATGATTTAAGGGTTTTTGGATAACTGGGGTGCATAAACAATTATCCACAATAGTTATAACTTTGAATTGTTTTGCTAGTTTTGCAATACCTTCAAGATCTGCAATTTCATTTAGAGGGTTCGATGGAGTTTCAAGATAAATTAATTTTGTTTTTTTGGTGATGCCATGTTCCCATCCCTTTAAATCTGTCAGGAAAACATATTTAATNGAAATATCAAATTTTTTTAAGATATTATCAAACAGTTGTATAGTTGCACCAAACAAACTAGGGGTTGTTAATATCTCATCTCCAGATTTAAGAAATGTAAGGCAGACTGATAATATGGCTGACATTCCAGATGAAGTTGCAACACATGCTTCACCTTCCTCTAAGGATGCCAATCTATCCTCAAACATCTGAACACTTGGATTTGTAAACCGAGAATAAATCATACCACTCTCTAATCCTGAAAATCTTTTTGATGCTTGTTCTGCAGAGTTGAACATAAAGCTAGAAGTTAAAAAAATTGATTCAGAGTGCTCACCTGCAGAGGACCTAAATGATCCGTCTCTAACAGCTCTTGTCTCGAATTTTAATTTATTTTTCAGATTTTTTTTTGTAATCTTATTTTTCATAAAGTAAAAAATGTAGTTAGAAAATATAAGCTTAAACTTGTTAACATAGAATGAGAGTTATGTTTATTTTGTTTACTTAAAATGAAAAATACCAACTTAAACATTTTAATTTCTTTCTTATATTTAGATTGTTAAATACTTTACCAAAGAAATAGACTATATTTAAAATTGAAAACTATTATTTTCAAGTATTGTNAAAGCTGACANAACATGGACATATTAATTATTTATTGTAATTTCAAAAATTTATGATATCTGAAATATTATTATTTAGCATTGGTTTTAGCATAGTATTGGCTATTCTTTTTCAATTAATTCTTTTCTATAAGAAAATTCAAATACAAACTGAAAAAATCCTTGCNNTATCAGAAGAGGTGTCTTCTTGTAAAGAAAAACTTAATTATAAAAAAGATGTAGAGTTAAAAAATTCAAAACTNGAAGAACTGATAAGGCTTGAAANAAANAAGCATGAAGAATTAAAAGTGCAACTTGCATTAGAATCAAANAAGAATTCTATTTTCCTTTCTGCTAAGCAAGAGTTTTCAGATNGATTTAAAACTTTAGCAAATGAAATTTTAGATGAAAAAACTAAAGCATTTGCGAATTATAATCAAGAAAAATTAAGNCANTTATTATCTCCNTTCCAAAATGACATTAATAAGTTTGGGAATAAGTTTGAAGAAATACANAAGGCTGCGTCCAAAGAAAGAATAGAATTACAATCAGAATTAAAAGCTGAAATAGGTAATATGAAAGAGATGAGCCTNGCATTTAAACATCAGACAAAAGTGCAGGGAAATTGGGGCGAAATTGTCTTGGAAAACATCCTTGATAAAAGTGGTTTAAGAGTTGGNAAAGATTATAAAACTCAGGTTAGTATAAAGGTTGAGACAACGAGAAAAGTACCTGATGTTATTGTTTATCTTCCGGAAAACAAACACCTANTAATTGATTCCAAAGTNTCNATGAATGCATATAATAGATTCGTAAACTCTGATAATGAGTCCGACAAAAAGAAAGCACTTAAGGATCATACAGATTCTATNAAAGCCAGAATTAAAGAACTAGGTGATAAGTCTTATTTTGACATACCAGAATTAAATACGCCTGAAATGGTTTTTATGTTTGTTCCAATGGAGTCAGCTTTTGTAGCGGCTATACAAGCAGATGAAATGATATTTCAAACTGCACTTGACAATAAAGTTTTAGTGGCAACTCCAACCACACTTACAACAAATTTGAAAATCGTTAAACAATTATGGAGGTTTGAAGATCAGAATAAAAACTCTGCTGAGTTGGCAAGTCGCGCGAGCAAGATCCACTCTAAACTGCGTAATTTTGTAAAGGATATTGAAAGGGTTGGATTGAAAATTTCCGAAGCTGAGATTTCATACAGTGATGCAATGAATAAATTGACTGAGGGTCATGGGAATTTAATTAATCAAGCAAGAGAGTTTGAACGACTCGGGGTTGCAGTCAAAGAAGACTTTTCTGAAAATATGATTGTTAAGTCGCAACTNGGATTGAAGCGTGATGAAACTTAATTATCNCAAAGNTGCNTATGCAGGATCACACGTAGTAATAAATGAGATNAATTATATTANTTTAAAAAGAATAAACNGCTTGGGTTAGTATAATCCGATATCCATATTAGTTAGTAATTAATAAATNTAAATTATTATTTTCCATTATTAATGCTTCTGAGATTCCAATTGAAAGGAAAAAATTGCGATTGTGAGGTATCAACTTGAATGCTCTCTTTCTGTATTGATAATTTTGAGTTTCATAATTTAAATTTTTTCTTTTATGTATACTTTCTTCGATTTTTAAAAAAAATTTTTCAATAGTTTTGTTTATACCCGTTTCAAGTAACAACGTATCAATATTAT
>NHFB01000018.1 GCA_002170285.1 Betaproteobacteria bacterium TMED100 | reverse complement strand
ACATTGAATCTAAAATGAATAATATCTCCATCTTCTACCATGTAGTCTTTACCTTCGGACTTTAATTTTCCTGACTCTTTTGCCTGTTGCTCTCCACCTAATTTTATGAAGTCTTCGTACTTTATAACTTCAGCTCTGATAAAACCTCTTTCGAAGTCGGTATGAATTACACCTGCCGCTTGAGGACCAGTTGAACCTTTCTTGATTGTCCAAGCTCTAACTTCTTTAGGTCCTGCAGTGAAATATGTTTGTAAATTTAATAGACTAAACGCGGTTTGTATCAGTCTATTCAATCCCGGTTGACTCATGCCCATATCTGACAAAAATACTAACTTCTCTTCATAATCGAATTCAGAGATTTGAGATTCGATGGCAGCACAAATTGAAACCACAGGAGCGTTTTGATTGTTGGCATATTTTTTAAGTACATCTAAATATTTGTTATTTTCAAAACCATTTTCTGAAACATTTGCAACATACATCATGGGTTTCAGAGTCAGAAGGCAGAAAGGTTTTAACATCTCCAAATCATTTGGATCTAAATTTAGAGATCGAAGTGGTTTCACTGAATCCAGATGTTGTAAACATTTTTTCAAAAGAGCAGAAAAATTCTTTGCCTCTTTTTCTCCTGTTTTTGCAAGTTTTTCAGATTTAATAAGTTGTTTTTCAACACTAGCCAAATCTGCTAATGTTAACTCAGTAGCAATTGTCTCGGCATCCGAAACGGGATCAATGGATCCATTTACATGGATAACATTTGGGTCATCAAAACAACGTATGACATTAACAATTGCAGCAGTTTCTCTGATGTTTGATAAGAATTTATTACCTAAACCTTCGCCCTTACTTGCTCCTTCGACTAGGCCTGCTATGTCGACAAACTCAACAGTGGCAGGCAAAACTTTTTGTGGGCTAACAATTTTAACTAATTTATCTAATCGGTGGTCAGGTAATTCAACTATGCCCGTGTTAGGTTCAATTGTACAAAAGGGATAATTTTCTGCAGAAATTCCTGATGAAGTAAGTGCATTGAAAAGAGTGCTTTTTCCAACATTTGGTAATCCAACAATGCCACAAGATAAACTCAAATTATGTCTCCTTATTCAAATCATTTTGTACATCATTAATGTCGCAATTCAACAAATTAAGTATATTTTTTTGGCATGCATTTATAACTCTGTCAATATTAATTTTGTCTGACTCAGAAGGTTTTGATAAAACATAGTCTGATACATCTTTAATATGAGATTCTGCAGTTCTAGGATGACCAATGCCAAGCCTCAACCTCCAAAAATCACCCACTCCTAATTTTTTTTGGATATCTTTTATGCCTCTATGCCCAGCATTACTTCCACCTTTTTTCATTCTCAACATGCCTGGTTTCAAGTCTAATTCGTCATGAACAATTAACACTTCCTCAGCTTTTATTTTGTAAAAGAAACAAAAACTACTCACAGAAGTACCCGATTCATTCATGTAAAGACTGGGTTTCATGAGCCAAAATTTTTCAATTCCGGAATGACTAGAGTATAAAGTGGTAATTTCAGCTTTAAATTTTTGATCGGCTTTCCACACAAGATTATGTTGTTCAGCTAATAGGTTTAACAACCAAAATCCAGCATTGTGTCTAGTTAACCCATATTGTGACTCTGGATTTCCCAAACCGACTAAAAGTTTAATTTGACTCAAACTTTTTAATCTAGAAAGTTATTTCTCTTCGGCTTTTTCAGTATCATCCGCAGGGGTTTCCTCAGTTGTTTCTGCTGAAACTTCTTCCTCAACAATATCAACAACTTTAGGCTTGACTGCAGTAGCTATTACCGGATCATCTTGTCCATGTAATACAAGGTCAACACCTTCAGGTAATTTAATTTCGCGAACGTGTATTGAATTACCAATATCCAAGCTAGAAAGATCAACTTCTATAAAACCAGGCAAATCTTTTGGAAGACATGTGAGCTCAACTTCAGTCATAACATGAGACATTAGCCCACCATTTAACTTGACCGCAGGACTATCTTCCTCGCCAATGTAGTGAAGTGGTACTTTTGTGTGAAGTTTCTTCTTTTCATCAACTCTCTGAAAATCTATGTGAGTAATTTTTTGCTTATAAGGATGAACTTGGAAATCCCTAAGTAGGACTCTTTCCTTCTTGCCTTTGATTTCTAAACTTAAGATTGAAGAATGAAAAGACTCCACGTCAAGTGCAAGCATTATAGAGTTGTGCTCGAGCTCAATGTTCAAAACTT
This sequence comes from Betaproteobacteria bacterium TMED100, assembly GCA_002170285.1. GTDB lineage: Bacteria > Pseudomonadota > Gammaproteobacteria > Burkholderiales > Burkholderiaceae_A > UBA7377. The sequence continues at coordinate 56,721 of NHFB01000018.1, read as the reverse complement.
CTTTGCCAGCACCATAAACAACTCCCGGAACTTTTCCGCTCCTGCGCAGTTTTCTTGAATTACTCGAACCAGGTAAATTTCGAACTTGTGCATGAACATCAGTAACAACATTAGGCATTTGGAACCCCCTAAAACATTAACCGATTATTATAAGCTAAGAATTAGTCTGTAATCCACAAAATTTTTTAACTTAAGAATAACGAACTTACAGAATCAGATTTGGATATCCTTAAAATTGTCTCAGCTAAAAGGCCAGAGCATGAAATTTGTCTAATTTTATGTGAATCTTTAGCAGTTTCTGAGAGTGGAATAGTATCAGTTACAACCAACTCATCAAGTGCAGACTCTTGTATTTTTTCGATAGCATTTCCAGAAAGAACCGGATGAGTACAATATGCAACAACTTTTGAAGCTCCGTGAGTTTTCAATGCTTCGGCAGCTCTCGTCAGAGTTCCAGCGGTATCAACCACATCATCCATAATTAGACATGGGCGACCATCTACATCACCAATAATATTCATAACCTCTGACTCATTGGCTCTTGCTCTCCTTTTATCAATAATTGCAAGATCAGTGTTTAGCTCTTTTGCAAATGCTCTTGCTCGAACAACGCCTCCAACATCAGGTGAAACCACTACAGGGTCATTAAAATGGTTTTTACATATATCTCCCAACATAATTGGAGTGGCATATATGTTATCAACAGGTATATCAAAAAAACCTTGTATTTGATCAGAGTGCAGATCCATAGTTAATATTCTATTAACACCAGCCGACTCAAGCATATTTGCAACTACTTTGGCGCTGATTGGTACCCTAGATGACCGAACTCTTCTGTCTTGCCTAGCATAACCAAAGTATGGGATAGCTGCTGTTATGCGTCCAGCCGATGAACGCCTCAATGCATCAATCATTAGCATGATTTCAATCAAATTATCATTAGCTGGAGAACAAGTTGATTGCAACACAAATATTTCTTTCCCCCTTACATGTTCCAAAATTTCTACTGCAATCTCACCGTCAGAAAATCTTGTCACTGTAGCTCGACCCAACCCTGTGAAAAGATTTTTAGCCACTTCAGTTGCCAATTTTAAATTGGCATTACCTGTAAAAATCATTGTTTCTACAGATAGATCATTCAATCTTGTCAATCTATCTTTCATCGATTATCGCTTATATTTAATTGACTCTAAATAAGGGGGCTGGGGTGGAAGGACTCGAACCCTCGCATGCCGGAATCAAAATCCGGTGCCTTAACCAACTTGGCTACACCCCAATTAATAAAAAAGTGGGTCATACTCTAAAACTAACCTCCATAATACAATTGTGGCAAAATAATATGCAATTTACATCGTTTTTAGTCAAATATGTTATTTTTTTAACTTATCCATCAACCATTTTTCAACTGAAGGAAAAACAAACTTACCAACATCTCCTCCCAACATTGCTATTTCTCTGACAATGGTCCCGGATATAAATTGGTATTGCTCTGATGGAGTTAAAAAGACAGTCTCAACCTCTGGCAAAAGATGTCTGTTCATACCCGCCATTTGAAACTCATATTCAAAATCTGATACTGCCCTCAAACCTCTTATTACAACAGTTCCATTATTATCTCTTATAAAATCTTTTAGGAGGCCCTCAAAGCCAATGACTTTAACTGAATCGTTGTGTTCTAGAACTTCCTGAGCAATTTTGGTTCTTTCTTTTAAACTGAAAAATGGAGATTTTGTTTTACTCTCGGCAACACCAACTACGACCAAATCAAAAAGTTTGCAGGCTCTGCGAACCAAATCTTCATGACCACGAGTTAAAGGATCAAAGGTACCGGGGTAAATTGCAGTTGTAGTCATAACGAAAATAAAATTTAGATTAAATTTAGAACTATTTTTTTGTTATCAAACAATATCTAACAGCTCCACTTTTGCCAACTCGAACTACTTCAAATCCAATGGAATCAAACAAAGAATTCATTTCTTTATCGTATTCTACATATATATATCCATTGTAATTAACTTGATTATACAAAATTGGTAATGTTTCTGTTATCAACGAACTTTCAAATGGCGGGTCAAGAAAAACTAAATCAAACTTAGCATTTTGATTTAGTTTTAACCATTCGATAGCCTCTTTGCAGTATGTTTTTATATTTTTTGGATTTCCTAGACCTTCAATAAAGTAATTTAATTGATCTACAACTTTTTGGTCTGAATCAATAAAATTTACCTGTTTAGCACCTCTTGAAGCAGCCTCAATTCCCAAGGCACCACTTCCGCAAAAAAGGTCCAAAACTAAAGCGCTAGACAAGTCTAATCTTAAAGTAAGCCAGTTGAAAAGAGTTTCCCGTATTTTAGATGGAGTGGGCCGAAGGTTTTTTTTGTCCAAAACGATAAGTTGTTTTCTTTTCCACCGCCCAGCAATTATTCGAACCATTACATTAATTATTCTTTATAACCGACAACTATTAGACTTGAACTATTTAAATCAACTCTCTCTTTTAGAACTTTTTTGACATCGTCTAACGTAACAGCTTGAATACGCAATGTCCAATTATCTAGATAATCAAGCGGTAAATCATAAAAAACTATTTGAGAAAGATTCTCTAAGATTTTGGAGTTGGAATCAAGTCTCAGTGCAAAGCCACCCACAATCCCTTGCTTTGCAATTTCTAACTCTTCCTCACTAGGTCCGTTTTTAATATACTCACTAACGGTATTTACCATGACCTCAATTGCTTCGTCAGAATTTTCTTTTCCAGTTTGTAAACCAATAAAAAAAGGACCTTTTTGTTTCAAAAGACTAAAAGCTGAAAACACTGAGTAAGATAGCCCTCTTTCCTCTCTTATTTCTNTGGTTAANCGAGAGCCAAACCCACTACCGCCTAAAATATGGTTGGCGACAAGCATTGGAAAAATGTGATCAGTTTCATGCCTAGCCAAAACAGGTAGCCCCATCCAAATATGGCTTTGTGCTGCGGGATGAGAAATTTTTTTAACTATCTTGCCACCTAGAGTCACCGGGGGGAGCAGTTGTTGAAATTGAAATGAGGATGAAGANCTATTGACAGGTGACTTTTTTGAGAGTGGACCCATGATCTTATTTGCAAGATTCTTTGCGTCTGCAAAATTAATATTGCCCACAATTGACAACGTAACTCTCTCAGGAGTCCAAAAAGTTTGATGAAAACCCATCAAATCTTTTTCGGAAATGGAACTGATAGACTGAGAACTTATTGAATTTCCATAGGGATGATCTGGATACATAGATTTCCATAGACTCTTAATCGCTATAGATTGGGGTTTTGTTAAAGATTCTTCCAACCTTGATATGGTGTTATTTTTTTCTCTTTCAAGAATTTCAGTGTTAAATTTAGGGAAAGCCAAAACACGAGAAATAAATTCTAAAACTGAATCTCTAATTTCCATATCAGATAAAAACCTAAATCTAAGTGATGTTTTGTCTCTATCATTGCTTGATGATTTGATTAGTGCTGTTTTGGCAATAAATTCCGAAATTTGTTGCTCCGACATCTCTTCTTGCCCACTATACGCATCAGTTCCCTTAAAAATCATTGACTCAGTCATAGCAGATAAACCTTCAAGTCCTTTTGGATCCCATCTACTTCCTGCGTCAATATCAATAGCTAAATCAATTAGCGGTATCGATTTTATTTCGTATATAATAACTCGAACTCCAGCATCAGTTTCCCAAGTTCGAAATTTGGGTGTTAGATTTTTTTGGGAGGATCTTTCTTCCAAAGAAAGATCGCCTTTGTCTGCATTTGCATAGATGTTTGTTGAATTCAAACCAAAGCAAAAAACAACAAAACAGTTAACAAAAAAAGTGAAAATATTTTTCATTGATTTTTGAGCAACCATTTAATTTAAATTAGAATTAATGTTTAAATCTGAAACTATTTCAACTGGCTCAAACTCTAGAACAGTTAAATTATCATCATTAAAGACGCGTTTGCCAATTTCTACAATATCTTCACTGGATAAATTTGATAGTAATTCTAGCCAATCCTCAGAATCTTTTAACGGCCTACCTGCAGCAGCAAGCATTGCTGCTTCCCTAACTGTACTCATCAAAGAGTCTTTTTGAAAAATTTGTTCAGCTTTTGCTTGCCTTTTTAATATCTCCAATTTTTCATTACTAATTCCATCACTAAGAATTTGTTTGATTTCATAATCTATTTCACTTTCGAGCTCTTGAAGCCCAACTGAAGAGGTTGGGGTTGCTTCAAGAACGAAATACCCGGGAGCCCGGGATATCCAACTGGAACCTGTGGATATGCTCACCGCCTTTCTGCTCTCTCTGACAAGCTTTTTAATTAATATTCCAGTGTTTCTATCACTCATAAGAGAACTTAAAACGCCCAGAGCTAATACTTCCCTTGAGTTTTTATTGGAATACTCTAGCGGACCTGATGAAGGCGAAATTACAGGTGACTTCCAGAGCTTAATTATAAATTTGTTTTTGGCTGGTGCTTTTAAAACTGATCGACGTTGTCCTTTTTGCTTTGGTTCAAACTGAGGTTTNCGATCGGGCATTACCCCTTTTTTCGCATCTCCATAAAACTCGATTGCCCAAGAATGAATACTTGCGGGATCAACATCTCCAGCAACAATCACTGTAATGTTATTTGGTANGTACCAATTTTTGTACCATTCAACTGCATCAGCAGTTGTCAAACTTTTAATATCATTTCTCCAACCAATTATGGGTCTCCTTACAGGTGAAGCAATAAATGATTGTGCTAACAAAGCCTCGTAGGCTAGACCCTTTGGATTATCATCAGTTCTCAGTAGTCTTTCTTGGAGAACCACTTTTCTTTCTTTTTCAAAGTCATTACTATCAATTATTAAATTTCTCATTCGGTCTGCTTCTAGTCTCATGACTTCTTTAATTGAATCTTTATGAACTTGTTGATGATAGCCAGTCATTTCTTTTGAGGTAAAAGCATTATCTCTGCCTCCCATAATGCTAATCCTCCTACTGAACTCACCTTCGTCCATATTGAGTGTCCTCTTAAACATCATATGTTCCAAAACATGAGCAACACCAGACTTTCCATCTACTTCGTCTAGTGATCCCACATTAACAACTGTCATTTGAATAGCAGTAGGAGCACGATTATCCTTATAAACTATTAGTCGGAGTCCGTTTTTGAGAGTAGTATCAAGGTTGGGTTTGGAAACAAAAGAATAGCTGTGAGTATGAAAAAAACATAACGTTAGTAAGTTGAAAAGTATAATTCTAAACATTTACTCCGTTCCCGAAAATATTAAAGATCAAAAAGTACTATATTGACTTAACAAATAATGGATAGTTTCACAAACAAATCTGAAAAAATAGAATCAAACAACTATTTAAGAATTTGGTCTAGTTTAACAGTCTCTAGGAAAAATTTTTGGGGCCTATTTAATAGTTCAAAAATTGAGAATTCTTGGTTCGAGCAAATTGAGGAGTCACTCATTCTCTCTGATGTTGGTGCTCAATTATCAAAAGAAATTACCACGGATCTAAAACTTCAAATCCAAAAAGATTATCAGATCACAGATCAGAATTTAGGCAGAGATAAATTATTAAAAATAATTCAAAATAAACTTGAAAAACTAAAAATTGAAAACAATTTTACAAAAGCTCCCACAATAATTATGATTGTTGGAGTCAATGGAAGTGGTAAAACAACCAGTATTGGCAAACTTGCATATTTTTTCAAAAAGATGGGGAAAAAAGTTTTATTAGCTGCTGGAGATACTTTTAGAGCAGCTGCCCAAGAGCAACTAATACATTGGGGTAACACAAACGGCATAAATGTTATTTTTCAAAAAGATGGGGATCCAGCTGCTATTGCATTTGATAGTACAAAAGCTGCAGTTGCAAGAAAGTCTGATGTTTTGATTGTAGATACAGCTGGAAGACTGCCAACTCAACTTCATTTAATGGAAGAGTTAAAAAAGATTAAGAAAGTCATTTCAAAAGCCTTACCACAAAGCCCTCATCATATATGGCTCACTCTAGATGGTGGAACTGGGCAAAGCGTTTTAAATCAGGTTGCGGCATTCCACGATGCTTTGGATTTAAGTGGAATAATCATCACAAAATTAGATGGCTCCGCAAAAGGTGGCATGCTTTTAGCCCTGAGCAATAAGTACAAAATTCCGGTCAGATTTGTTGGGCTAGGTGAAAATATTGATGATTTAGAAGAATTTAATCCGGCCACTTCTGCTGAGGCCTTAATTGGAAAAAAAACATAAACTATTCGGGTTTAACACAATCCACAAAATACTCTACAACTCCAGATTCATTACGTTTTGATACAAGTCCATGAATATCGGCTTCAAATCCTGGAAATGTTTTATTAAAATCTCTGGCAAAGCTTAAATACTTGACTATTGTTTTATTAAATCTTTCACCAGGTATAAGTAATGGGATGCCTGGTGGGTATGGTGTAAGAAGACTAGTTGTTATTCTACCCTCTAGATGGTCTATTGGTACTCTGTCTGTATTGCCGCGAGAAACAGATGAAAATGCATCTGCAGGTTTCATAGCAGGTTCCATGTTAGACAAATACATTTGAGTTGTAAGTTTTGCTATATTGTTGTGTTTATAAGTGTCATGTAGTTCTTTGCACAAATCTCTCAATCCAACTTTTACGTACTTCGGATGATTAGAGCAAAACTCTGGCAAAACTCTCCACATTGGTTGATTTTTATCATAGTCGTCTTTGAATTGTTGAATAGCCGTTAAAAGGGTGTTCCACCGTCCTTTTGTTATTCCTATGGTAAACATAATAAAAAAAGAATATAGTCCTGTTTTTTCAACAATGACTCCATGCTCTGACAGGTACCGGGTAACCATAGAAGCAGGGATTCCTTGATTATCAAAATCACCATTCATATTTAAACCAGGTGTAACTATAGTTGCTTTAATTGGATCCAACATGTTGAATTCTGGTTCCAATCTTCCAAAACCATGCCAGTTATCCTCTGGCTTTAAAATCCAATGTTCCCTGTGAGCCATTCCGTCACTATCAGCTGCAATTTCCGCTGGTCCCCAGACTTTAAACCACCAGTCATTTGGACCAATTTCTTTTTCTATTTTTTGCATTGCTCTCCTGAAATCAAGTGCTTCAATTATTGACTCCTCTACTAAAGCTGTTCCCCCTGGAGGTTCCATCATTGCTGCTGCAACATCCAGGGAGGCAATGATGGAATATTGCGGGCTAGTTGATGTATGCATTAGATACGCTTCGTTAAATAGGTTATGATCAAAACGGTTGGACTCCGAATCTTGAACTAAAATTTGAGAAGCTTGTGACAATCCGGCTAAAAGCTTGTGTATTGATTGTGTGGAAAAAACTATAGAATTTTTTGCTTTAGGCCGATTGGTGCCTATAGCATGCATATTTTTNTAAAAGTCATGAAATGCTGCATGAGGTAGCCANGCTTCGTCAAAGTGCAAAGTCTTGATGGAATCTCCTAAAACATCTTTAATCATTTCAACGTTATAAACAATTCCATCATAGGTGCTTTGTGTAAGTGTTAAAATTTTAGGAGCATTTCCCCAGTTTTTTTTAGTTTTTTCAAAAGCTTCCAAAGCAATGGGGTTACTGTGTATTTTGTTTAGAATGTTTTCTGGTTTAAATTCGCTCAGGGGTATCGGCCCAATAATACCAAGGTTGTTTCTGGTAGGCATTAAGAATACTGGAACAGCACCGGTCATGGTGATAGCATGTAAAACACTTTTATGACAGTTACGATCGACTACAACTATATCTCCTGGTGAAACTGAAGCATGCCAAACAATTTTGTTTGATGTGGATGTTCCATTAGTTACAAAATAACTATGATCAGCATTAAAAATTCTAGCTGCATTAATTTCCGAATCTGCAACAGGTCCAGTGTGATCTAGTAACTGCCCCAATTCATCGACTGCATTACAAACATCAGCTCTCAACATATTTTCGCCAAAGAACTGGTGAAACATTTGCCCTACTGGTGATTTTAAAAATGCAACTCCTCCAGAATGTCCAGGGCAATGCCATGAATATGATCCATCCTTAGCATAATTTACTAGCGCTCGAAAAAATGGAGGAGCTAAAGAATCTAAATAAGATTTAGCCTCCCGTATTATATGTCTTGCTACAAACTCTGGAGTATCCTCAAACATATGAATAAATCCATGCATTTCTCGTAAAACATCATTCGGAATATGTCTTGAGGTTCTGGTTTCTCCATACAAATAAATAGGCATTTCATTGTTGCGAACACGAATTTCAGAAATGAATGCCCTGATGCCTTTAAGTGCGGATTCTGTTTCAGCGTCAGACCCATCTCCAAACTCCTCATCATCAATAGAAAGAATAAAAGCCGAAGCTCTTGATTGTTGTTGAGCAAATTGTGTTAGGTCACCAAAACTTGTAACACCTAANACTTCCATNCCTTCTTTTTCCAAGGCCTCTGCAAGTGCCCTAATCCCAAAACCTGAGGTATTTTCGGATCGAAAATCTTCATCGATAATTACTACTGGAAATCTAAATTTCATATTTACATTGTAATAAAATAATGCATAATCTAGAGCATCAAGTTGTATTTTTAGTCATTTTTTGAAATAACATCTTTATCGTCGTGAAAAAATAAGGAACTTGCTTTATAATTAGCAGTCTATTAACGTGAGTGCTAAAGTTTAGGAAATCTTACAATTTAGGAAATCTTACAAAATGAGTGAAAATGCCTTCAAAAACAATTCAAATGCCTTGATACCAGCCTTTGCATGTCCTGGATCAGATTTGAATGCTTATATTTCATCGGTACATCAGTTTCCACTACTATCATTAGAACGTGAGAAGGAACTTGCTTCTCGTCTTCAAAAAAACCAAGATTTGGAAGCCGCGAGAGAACTGATCTTATCTCACTTAAGAGTAGTTGTTTCAATATCAAGGCAATACCTTAATTACGGGCTATCTCAAGGCGATTTAATTCAAGAAGGTAATATTGGACTCATGAAAGCAGTCAAAAGATTTGATCCCAGTAGAGGTGTAAGACTTTTTTCCTTTGCTATTCATTGGATTAAGGCTGAAATAAATGAATTTGTTCTTAAAAACTGGAAAATAGTCAAAATTGCAACCACAAAAGCCCAAAGAAAACTTTTTTTTAACTTAAGGGGATTGAAAAACAAATTAGGTGCTGACACAAATTTGAATCATGATGAAGCTCAAACAATTGCTGATACCTTAAATGTAACCAGGGATGAAGTGTTTGAGATGAACAATAGATTTGTTTGTACAGACGCACCACTTGAGGGTATGTCTAACTCCACTGGACCTATTGATTTCCTTACCTCAGAAAATTCAGATCCAGCTTTGTTAGTCGCTGATAATCAGGAATCTTCTTATGAAGTTAATCTTTTAAGGTCAGCGATTCACAATCTTGACGAAAGAAGTAAAATTATCATCTCAGAAAGATGGCTTAAGAATGAAGAGGGCCGTAAATCGAAGACTTTAAAAGAGTTAGCAAATGAACTGGGTATTTCCGCTGAGCGGGTTCGACAGCTGGAAAGTGATGCTCTCAGAAATTTAAAGAAAATTCTCAAAAAAAAACTTAACCATTAATTGTTTCTCTAAAACAAATATTGAATTACTTTGTCAATCATAAGAGCGGCGAAGACGTAGATTAAATAGTTTATAGAATATTTAAAATGTTTTCTTGCCAATTTTTCTGTGTAGTTTTTGTACAGAGCAAAACTTAGCTTTAAAAAATAAAATCCCGAAACAAGAGCAACAGTAAGATACAAAACTCCACTCATCCCAATCGCTGTAGGTAAAACGGACGTTCCAATCAATAGAAAAGTGTACAAAAGAATCTGAAGCCTTGTGAATTTGGATCCATGAGTAACTGGTAGCATTGGTAACCCAGAACGTTCATAATCATCTGTTCTGTAAAGTGCCAGAGACCAAAAATGTGGCGGAGTCCAAATAAAAATTATCAAAAAAAGGACCCATGCTTCCGGTGGAGTATTGCCAGTCACTGCAGCCCAACCCAAAACAGGGGGCATTGCCCCAGATGCACCTCCTATGACAATATTTTGAGGTGTCAATGGTTTGAGTAACAAAGTGTAAAAAAAAGCGTAACCAGCAAATGTCAATAAGGTTAGCCAAGCTGTCAACGGATTCACAAAACCTAGTAATATACAAAATCCTGTAACACCAAGTATTATTGAAAACATAATAGTTTTTCTAGTTGAAACTGATCCGGTAGGCAATGGTCGCCAAGCAGTTCTTGCCATCTTAGCGTCAATGTTTCTTTCAACAAGACAGTTAACAGCTGCTGCTGCACTTGCAACTAACGTAATGCCAATTACAGCCATTATTAATACAGAAAAGGAAACAGAACCCGGCAAAGCCATTATCATACCAATTACAGCACAAAAAACTATCAGCAAATTAACTTTTGGTTTTGTTAGTGCTANATACTGATAAAAACTGGACGAAATGGAAGCAACTCTTATCATTACTNGATATTATCCTGTTCGAGATACTTTTAACAATCTTGCTAAATCTTTGTACATTTTCTTAATATCTGGATTTGATGGGAATCTCATCATAAAGTGTCCTTGAGGATCGATAAGCCAGAGGCCTTTATAACTTAATTCTTTATTTAGATTTTTGCTAATGGCTTCTAAACGATTTATAAAATTGTTATTATCTTTAATTCTCAAACCCCAAGTTCCCTGAAATTCGGTAAAGTTACTAACTTGGTTTAATGATAAATCATTAGAAATCAACCATACTCTTTCAACCCTGGACCTATTTTTACCGGTCATCAGTCGAACTTGACGCATTGCATAAAGCTCTTTACTACAAATTTCATCGCATTTAGCAGATCCAATTCTTACCAATAGCCAACGACCCTTGAAATCTTTTAACGAGTTTATTTGGTAACTCTCAGGAGAAACTTGTTTTTTAGTCACAAGTCCAGCAAAGGTACTTTCATTTTCAGGTTTAATTTCAACTTTTACTAGAACCTTACTGGCATCAATAGGTTCGTTAATTAAAAACCCATAATTAACTCTCCCCTCAGGTCTGTAAATATAATAAGCAATAGAAGAAGCAATCACAGGTGCTATACAAATTAGCACTACTAGCCAAAACATAAAGTTTGTTTTTTTTCTTGTTTTTTTAATATTAATTTTAATTTCTCCCGATACGCCACGCAAAAAACGATGACACTAGACACAAAAGTACCCATTGAACTGCATACCCTATGTGTTTATTTACATCCACTTTGATAATTGGAAGTGATCTTTTTAAGTCATCCGATGAGTTTGACGTTTGCCACAAAATAAAAGGCCAAATTTTTTCGAAATAAATTTTAGAGTCTTCTTGTAATTTAGAGTGTAATTTACTCCAATCTAAATTTTGCCAAAGTGAACCTTCCTGTAGGATCGAAGAATCTTTAGTAAGTTCTATCCTTTTCATTAAATCTGTATGTGCTATTCCTTCTATGTTAGAAATTTCGTCACTCTTGTTTGGCAAATATAATTTACCATTTACAAACTCGCTATTATCAAATATTTTTCCAGGTAATTTTGGTGCCCAACCCCTATTTACCCACAAAACACTCTTATTATCGTCTAATTTAAATGCAGAAATGACATGAACTCCAGGTCTAGACTGGAAACTTCTATTATCTAAATAAATTGTACTATGTGGAATCCAAAACCCAGAAGCCAGTACTCGTTGTTGCTCCCAATCCCCAATATTTAAAAAAGCTTTCGATGAATGATCAATGGCAAGTTTTACAGCCTGTTTACCCCGTGTATTAGACTTCTCTATTAGATCTTTTTTTTCAAATGCACGTGATAATTGCCATACGGCCAAAGAAAATGCCAAAAAAGCAATTAATGACATGAAAACAGTACTGAGTGCTCTTTTTTTAATAAAACTTTTCACCAAAAAACCCCGTTGTAAAATTAAGTGAAAAATTTATATATAAATATGTCAATATAAAGATTTTGCAAGTTATGTTTAAAATAATCGTAATAATCGGATTCGGATTAATAATTTTTAATCTAGGATATGCTTTGTTTCATCTTATAAGCTCAAAGGGAAGCTCCCAGAAACTTGTGAAGTCTTTAGCATTAAGAGTTACNTTTTCAATTTTATTATTTATTTTAATATTAATTTCAAATTATTTTGGACTAATTGACTCTACAGGGATTCCTGTATGAAATATCAAGAGTTTAAGAGCTAAAACTAATACATCTAGCTCTACAACCAATAAACCAAAACATACAAACCCAACCAAACAACGTCAACAAAGTGCCAGTACCAAGAAGCGGCTTCAAATCCAAAATGCTGTTTAGCGGTAAAATGGCCCTTAGCATATCTGAACCAAATAACTAGAAGCATTATCGCGCCAAGGCAAACATGGAAACCATGAAAACCAGTGAGCATATAGAATGTGGATCCAAAAATCCCGGATGTAAGTTTTAAGTTTAAATCAACATAAGCATGAACATATTCGAAAGCCTGGAAACCAACAAAAGTGAATCCCAAAACTAGGGTTAACGCTAACCAGAATAACACTTTTCCTCTTTTGTCTTCCCTTAGATTATGATGAGCGATTGTTAAAGTTACTCCCGAAGTTAACAATAGAGCTGTGTTTATCGTTGGAATCCAAAAAGGACCCATAGTTTCAAATTTTTCAAAAACACCGGCGGGTCCAATATTTGGCCAATTAGCTACAAAGTCAGGCCACAAAAAAGACGTATGATCTAGATCACCGAGCCATGGCATAGAAATAACNCGGGCATAAAATAAAGCACCAAAAAATGCAGCAAAAAACATTACCTCACTAAAGATAAACCATCCCATGGACCACCTGAAACTAGAATCCACTTTTTGTCCGTATTGTCCAGTTTCAGATTCTTTAGCAACTTGTCCAAACCAACCAAAGAACATGTAAGTAAGAACAACTAAACCAATTATTATGCAAACACCAGAATAATCGATATTGTTTACAATACCGGCTGCACCAAACATAGTAAAAATCATTGCAATAGAACCAACTGCAGGCCATTTGCTAGGTTCAGGTATAAAATAACTATTGTCGTTGATCGCAGAACTCATTTAAATTTCCTTAAACACAATTTAATAACTAAGCAACAATTAAATTAACTAAAATCAAAAGTATAGATACAAAAAATAATACCCCAAAAAGGCCAGCAACTATCAAATGTTTCAACTCCAAATTNGCTAAATCTTTTTTGTGATCTTCACTTTTTCTAACACCTAGGAAGCCCCAAAAAACAGCCACAAAAGCTTTAATAAATTTAAACACCTATTCTATACCTAAAACAAAAGTCTTAGAAAGTTGCCGCACTAGTTATTTCAAAAAAAGTATAACTCATTGTAATATTTGATATCTCTGTTGGCAATTTTGGATCAAGTAAAAACACAACAGGAAAAACACGACTCTCTTTACCCTCTAATTTTTGTTGCTCAAAACAAAAACATTCTATTTTCTTGAGGAAGCTTGAGGCTTGAAGCGGCGCATAGCTTGGAATAGCTTGACCAGAGATTGGGTAATTGGAAGGATTAGTTATATTGAAATTAACAGTAATCAACTCACCGGGATGGAGGGTTAATGAGGATTTTTCTGGTTCAAAAATCCACGGTCCATGCGAGTTAGAATCAAATTCCACAATAACATTTCTGGAGGTATCTACTTGAGTATTATTTAAGTATTTTTTTACATCTGAGATTTCAGTTTTCTCTCTGGCAGCTAATACATTTATACCTGTTACCTCACATATTGCTTCATAAAAGGGGACTAGCATGAAGCCGAAACCAAACATAACGAAGGTCAGTAAAACCAACTTTAAAAAAGTCTGATTTATATTGTTCGTCAAACTTTTTTTGACAGTAGCACTTGCTTTTTGATTCATTCAGAAAAAAGTATGAATTTCACAATAATTCCGATAAAAAAAGCTACAGCGACAGACAACAAAGTTAAAGCTACTTTTATATTTGCAGGTGAACTCATTTTGTTGTTTGTTCTCCTAAATTATCTATCAGCAAACTTATTGGTAGGTGGTGTTTCAAAGGTATGAAATGGGGCTGGTGAAGGTATAGTCCATTCCAAACTTACACCATCATTTCCTTCTTTAGCATTCCAAGGGTCAGGGCCTACTTTTTCGCCCCCATTTATACACTTTATAACACAATATAGGAAGACCAACTGAGCGAAACCAAAACCAAATGCACCAATAGAGGCTACCATATTAAAATCCGCAAACTGCATAGGGTAGTCAGCATATCTTCTTGGCATCCCTGCTAAGCCAAGAAAATGCATTGGAAAAAATGTAATGTTAAAGAAAATCATGGACAACCAAAAATGAGTTTTACCGAGAAATTCACTGTACATATTTCCTGTCCATTTAGGCAACCAGTAGTAAACACCAGCGAATAACGCAAACAAAGAGCCGGCAACTAAAACATAGTGGAAGTGAGCTACAACATAATAGGTGTCATGCAGTTGTATNTCTAATGGAGCAACAGATAATATTATTCCGGTTAAGCCGCCAATAGTGAAAACAACTATAAACCCGATTGANAATAGCATAGGGGTTTCAAAGGTCATTGAACCTTTCCACATTGTAGCTAACCAATTGAAAATTTTAACTCCAGTTGGAACTGCAATAAGCATTGTGGCATACATATAAAAAAGTTGCCCGGTTAGTGGCATTCCAGTTGTAAACATATGGTGAGCCCATACTACGAAAGAAAGTATTGCAATGGAAGCAGTTGCATAGACCATAGAACTGTATCCAAAAAGCCTTTTCCTAGTAAATGTAGGAATAATTTCAGAAACGATTCCAAAAGCAGGCAAAATCATAATATAAACCTCTGGGTGGCCAAAAAACCAGAAAATGTGCTGGTACATTACAGGGTCACCACCGCCTGCGGCATTAAAAAATGAAGTGCCGAAATGTCTGTCGGTCAGTACCATAGTTATAGCACCAGCCAAAACTGGCATAACAGCTATCAGCAAATAAGCCGTAATTAACCAAGTCCAAACAAACAAAGGCATTTTCATGAGGGTCATGTTGGGAGCACGCATGTTCAAAATAGTCGTAACAATGTTAATTGAACCCATGATTGAAGATGCACCTAGAATATGGATTGCAAAAATAGCCAGATCCATACCTAACCCCATTTGAATCGATAATGGAGCATATAAAGTCCAACCTGCAGCTGTCGCACCACCTGGAACAAAAAAAGAGGCCATAAGAAGTAAAGCTGCTGGAATCACTAACCAAAAACTCAAGTTATTCATCCTTGCAAAAGCCATGTCAGGAGCGCCTATCTGAAGTGGAATCATCCAGTTAGCAAACCCAACGAATGCAGGCATGATAGCTCCAAAGACCATTATTAAACCATGCATTGTTGTTAATTGATTGAATAATTCTGGCTGTACAACTTGTAAACCGGGTTGAAAAAGTTCGGTTCTAATTCCTAGAGCTAGAACCCCACCAAGAAGAAGCATACTAAAACTAAACCATAAATACATTGTTCCAATGTCCTTATGATTGGTCGCAAACAGCCACCTTCTCCAACCGTGAGGGTGGTGATCATGTGCGTGATCATCTGTTGAATGTCCATGGGGATCTAAAACTGCACTCATTACTTACCTCCTTCTTGTTCAACTGAAGTCGATGCGACATTCAAAACTTCAGTAGTTAAAACTTTATCTTCATTGACACTTGATACTTTGGCTTGAGTTTGATCAGAAACCCATTCAGAGTACTCTTCGGCAGACACAACTTTAAGGGTAATGGGCATGAAAGCATGATCTTTTCCACAAAGTTCTGAGCATTGTCCCGTAAATGTTCCAAGTTTATTTGCTTTGAACCATGAGTCCCTTACAAAACCTGGAATTGCATCTTGCTTGACTCCAACAGCAGGTAACGACCAAGCATGAATAACATCATTCGCGGTGATAACCATTCTGATTTTTTTATCTATAGGAACAACTAGAGCATTATCAACCTCGACAAGGTAATCATTTGTTTTGGGGGATTTGTTTATTCGTTGCTCGTAAGGAGTAATTAGAGTCTGATAAAACTTAATACCTTCACCTTCTCCTCTTAAATATTGATAACCCCACTTCCATTGGTAACCAGTTACTTTGATTGTAATATCGGCATTTGTTGTATCTTTTTGTGCCATTACTATGGGAGTAGCATAAACTCCAATTCCAATCACAATCAAAAGGGGAATAGCAGTCCAAGCGATCTCGATCGCTGTACTTTCGTGAAAATCAGCAGGTTTGGCCCCTTTGGATTTTCTGTGGGCATAAATTGAATAAAACATGAATCCAAAAACCACAACAAAAATTATCAGGCAAATTCCCATCAATACCCAATGAACAGTGTGGAGGTCAGCAGCCATAATACTAGCTGGTTCTCTGAGATTATATTTAGTTGTTAAATCATTGGAAAAAGCAGAAACAAAATAGGCATTCGACGCCAAAAAACTAAACGTTTTAAGTGAGAATCTAAAAAAACTACTGCAAATTTTAATATCGAAAAACTTTAAAACTTTATTCATAAAAAACCTTTAATCTCATCAAAAAATAATTCTCTTTTCTTTAAAGAGACAAACTGACCTAACTTTAATTCAGTACTACCAGAGTTTAAAAGAACTAGTCCATTGGCTTCGTCTCTTTCAAATCTCGCCCTAACCCAACTTCGGGGGAGTTTAATACTTTTAAGCATTCCGCCAATTTCGCTTTCGACACATATTTCGCTGTTTGTTAATGTGACTCGCTCGAAATCTGTTGCATGCCTGGAATAAACNAAAAAGGCGATCATAAGTGCCANACATTCTGCAAATGCAAAAGGTAAAACTAGCCAGACACCCTTAATTGCCCATATTNTAGCAATGAGTAACGATAATCCCCCAACAAACAATACTGCACTTCCGAACTGACTTGGGCTTAATGTGCAATTCTTTTTAAGTATCCACTCTNTTTGAGTTTCGATTTTATCCATTTAATTAATTGACATCTTAACTCACGTAAAGTTTCTTTGCATTCAGAGTGTGTTGTTTTCTTGAAAGATTTAGTAAAAACCCTTACTAAAAGATTCATTTTTTTAAAATTACTTAAAAGAACTTTACTTGTTTTTCAATAAAGTTTGAATTTCTTTGAATTGTACTGGATTTTTTTTCAGCTTTCCAAGCATGGCCGTAAATAAATTCAAACTCCAAACTGACAAAACCATCGGAGTCTTTGCATTTATTCAAAGCACTTATTAGGGTCTCGTACCATTTTTTTCCACGCAAAAAATTATCTCTATCAGACCGAGGATTTCCAGACAAGGCTCTTAACTCAGAGAGAGCAGTTTCAGCTTCTTTATATTTAAAACAAACTTGATTAGAGGCAACAACAGGGTTTACAAAACCAGCCGAGGTACAAAAATCGCCAATATCATGAAGATCGATTAAAGAAAGAAAACTCTTACTTGCAGGGTATTTATTTTCTTCATCTAATGATCTAACTAGGGTTTTGAGAGTTTCGGGACCAAAACTTGCAAACCCAAAAAAACCTCCGGAATCCAAAAGACGGTGTATTTCGTTAATCAGTGAAAAAGGATCATTTGCCCAAGGAATTACTGCCAATGCCTCTATGCAGTCAAAACTGTTATCAGCAAAAATATACTGATTGCTTTTAGTTGGATAAAAAATTTGTTTCCTTTTAGGAAAAGGGAATAAATTTTTTACGAAGTTTGTAAANAAATTTTTTTTTGCCGGAGTCTTCAAATCGTTATAAGGAAACGACCCCTCAAACCAATTCGATTTATTAAAAAAAGAGTTGTTTGTTTTATTTTTGAGACAAGGAAACACATCTATTGAAAAAATATTTTTTGGTCGAAAATTTATAAAATCAAGGCTTCCATAAAACCTGCTGTCAAGTTCGGCTAAATAAGGATGTCTTAGATTCGTCATTCTTGATTTTCTAGTCATTTGAAGGCCTAAGGATTTCTCACAAATACCGCGAAAATTTGGCAAGTTTNTCATAAGCTTTAATTTAAAAAATTAGCGTGTCAATGNAGTGCTTTATTTTCATCAGAGAGGTCNCGGGANAGTAAGCTATTTANNGCTTGTTCGGGCCTAATCTTGCCATCTAATAAATCACATACTGATTTTGTAATTGGTATTTCAACGTTTTTGCTTATTGCTATTTGTAACAATAATGGTGCTGTTGAAACGCCCTCTGCAACATGACCTAAATTGTCAAGTATCAACCCCAAAGACTCACCCTCCGCGAGACGAAGCCCAACTTTTCTGTTTCTAGATAAATTTCCAGTCGAAGTTAAAACNAAATCACCCAATGAGGCCAAGCCTAAAAAAGTTTCTTTCTTGGCTCCTAAGGCGATTCCAAGTCTTGCAGTTTCCGATAGGCCTCTGGTGATCAAACTCGCCCTGGCATTTAAGCCCAATTTCATTCCGTCACAAATCCCAGCTGCTATTGCCAAAACATTTTTCATAGCCCCTGCAAGCTCAACACCAATTAAATCACTACTAGAATAAATTCTTAGTCCATCACAAGTTAAAGCTTTAGCAACTTTTCTAGCGTAATTTAAATTTACTCCCGCACAAGTCAAAGCGAAGGGTAGCCCGCAAGCAACTTCCTGAGCAAAGCTAGGTCCTGATAAAGCCAAAGAAAAAAACTTTGGAAAAGATTTTTTTATTATTTGCGATGGCCAAAAAATTCCATTATCAGTTCTCATCACACCTTTGCATAACCAAACAATACATGAACATTTCAAGTCGTCAATTTTTTTTAAACTGGAACAAACTTCCAAAATGCCAGANACAGGNACTGCCAAAACTAATATTNTTAAACCATTGTCTTTTTCATGAATTTTAGACCAATTTTTTACAGCCGTAATTAAATCAGATTCGTAAATTAATTTCTCTGACAGTTTTATTTTAGTTAGATATTTTTCATTCATGCCACTNGTTTTGAGTTTTTTGACATGTTCCGAGCTTCTTGCCCACAAATGAATGCCAGCATCTGGATGGCCATACGAAATTCTAGAGGCAAAGGCTGAACCCCAAGCCCCAGCTCCTAATACAAGCATNGAAGATAATGAGTTCATCAATTATCAATCTTANTAAAATAATTAGTTAGAAAATTAATTTGAAGAACCAACCTCACCATTTACTTGGGGATTTTGATCATTTTTGTTATTGTTCCCACTAGCACCGTTGATTTTTTCTTGTTTTTGTTGGTAAAAAATCTCCCAGTTAATTTCTGTCAAGTGAACTGGAGGAAAACTTGCCCTTTGTAATATATCCGCTAAGTTAGCTCTAAGGTATGGATATACAATGTTAGGACATGTTATCCCCTTCAGCAGTGTTTTTTGCTCTTGCGAAACATTCTTTATCTCAAAAATTCCAGCTTCTTTGGCCTCAACTAAAAAACCTGTCTTATCCCCCAATTTGCAGGTAATTGTGCATTTAACACCAACCTCCACCATTTCGTCTTTTAATTCCGAGTCAAAAGAATCAATCTCAAATGATAATTTGGGCTGAGTATTATCCAAAAAAACTTCAGGTGCATGTGGAATTTCTACTGATAAATCCTTTAGGTAAACCCTCTGCAAATGAAAAACTGGAGCATCTTTCTCTTCTTCGGCCATTTTTTTTCCTTTTAATAAATTGGCAATGCAAATATTTGAAAAAAATTTTTGTTGTTTTCAACAAATATATTATTTTTTAGCTTGATTTTACTGGAAGCCCAGCTAGCTTCCAGGCTTCAAAACCGCCCTCCAAAACAAAAATTTGAGGAAAACCGTCTCTCTTTAATTGCTTTACTGCAGATGAGGCACCTGTTCCAGTAATTGTTAACAAAATTATAGGTACTGGATTTTTATCTTGTTTTGATTTTTTTTTTAATTCTNAAATTTTATCTTGCAAACTAGATAGAGGTAACCTTAAAGCTTGGGGAATAATTCCGGCAGTAATCTGATTTTCCTCTCTTAAATCTACCAAAATGCCATTTTTAGAGTTTAATAGTTGTGTTGCTTCCAAGGTGCCGACAAGATTCTGTCCCCCTCCTTTATTGACCAAAGGCCAGACAAGCATGCCACCGCTAACAAAAGCTATTAGTATTAAAAATATATTGTCAATAAAAAAATTCAAACTTTATCCTTAAAAAATGCTATTAAAATTAATTTCTATACTAAGCTATTTTATGATAAAAATTTTAATTTACTAATCCCCTTTGTTAATGCTTTTCTTTAATCTACATGACACTTTATCAAAATGACAATTAAACACTCAGTTATCCTACTGCGCCATGGTCAAAGCACCTGGAATGCTCAAGATCGATTCACGGGGTGGGAGGATTCAGACCTTACTTCAATAGGGGAAAATGAGGCAAGAATGGCGGGTAAAATTTTGAAAAATAAAAACACCAAAATTGATATTGCTTACACATCACTTCTTAAAAGAGCAATCAAAACATTATGGATTGCTCTTGATGAAATTAATCAAGTTTGGATCCCGGTACACAAATGTTGGAAATTAAATGAACGACATTACGGACATTTAACTGGCCTAAACAAATTAGAAATGGAAAAAAAATTTGGTGTAGAAGAGGTAAAAAAATGGCGTAAATCTTATGATTATCTTCCGAAACCAATTAACTTAGATTCAAATCAGTGGTCTGGATATGATGATCGGTATAAATCTCTATCTAATGATAAAATTCCATATGGAGAGAGCTTAAAAAATACAGTTGCAAGAGTAAGTCAGTTTTGGAATGAATACATTGTTTCTGATTTGAAAAAAAACAAAAAAGTTCTCATTTCCGCTCATGGAAACTCTCTCAGAGCTTTAATAATGTTTTTAGAAAACATCTCTCCTAAGGAAATTGAAAATTTAGACATTCCAAGAGCAACTCCAATCATTGTTAAATTTGACTCTCATTTAAAAGTAATGTCGAGAAATTTTTTATAAAATTATAAATTTTATTTAAAGAACTTTATAGAAAAAAAATGTCTTATTATACAAACAAGTCAATTAAAGATAATATCCAATTAATNAACAATTAANTAAAAGGTCTTCGAATTAAAAATGAAAAAAATTCAATCAATCAGTTTGTTATTTGTTGGTTTGTTAGGTGGGTTTTTTGTCAGTTTTGCTCTATCAGTCGCTGCAGATAAAAATGCATCATCTAGCCTTCCAATTGAGGACTTAAAAAAGTTCGCTAATGTTTATGGAGCAATAAAAGCCAACTACGTTGAAGATGTAAAAGATTCAAAACTCATCAAGGGAGCAGTAAGTGGTATGCTTTCTGGATTGGACCCACATTCTACTTATTTAGACGAAGACGCGTTTAAAGATCTTCAAGCTGGGACACAGGGTCAGTTTGGAGGGTTAGGAATTGAGGTCGGAACCCAAGATGGTCTAATTAAAGTTGTTTCTCCCATTGAGAACACCCCTGCCGCTAGGGCGGGAATTCAATCTGGTGATCTTATTATTAAAATTAATAGTAAAGCAACTAAAGGTATGAGTTTGGGAGATGCAGTAAAACTCATGAGAGGTAAGCCTAAAACAGATATAAAGTTAACCGTTGTTAGGGACGGAACTCCTGCCCCGATAGTTTTTACAATTACTAGAGATATAATTCAAGTACAAAGTGTTCGTTCCAAACTTATTGAAAACGATATTGGATTTGTTCGTATTTCCCAATTTCAAGAAAAAACAACAGAAGGTGTAGTAACGCACATAAATCGTATTATTGAAGAAAGTAATAAAAACAGTTCAACTCTCAAGGGGCTAGTGCTCGATTTAAGAAATGATCCTGGAGGTCTGCTTCATGCGGCAGTTGGGGTTTCGGCAGCCTTTCTTGAACCTGGGCTTCTTGTAGTATCAACCGACGGAAAACAGCAAGAATCCCAACGAGAGTTTTATGCCAAAGAAAATGATTATAGTAGAGCTGGTCAAGACCCTCTTGCAAAACTAAGCCCCCTGGCTCGAACTATTCCAATGGTAGTCATTGTTAATGGTGGTTCTGCCTCAGCCTCCGAAATTGTAGCTGGAGCTTTACAGGATCACAAAAGAGCAAAAATTTTGGGAACTCAATCATTTGGCAAAGGTTCAGTTCAAACAATACTTCCACTAAGTAACAATACTGCTATTAAACTTACGACGGCAAGATACTTCACTCCTTCAGGTGAAACAATTCAAGCAAAAGGTATCAAACCAGACTTATGGGTAGAAGAGACGGAAGAAGGAGATGTATCGGATAGGTTAAGGGTTCGTGAAATTGACCTCAACCGACATCTTGATGAAACTGAAAAAACACAAGATGCAACTGGAAAAGATTCTGCTACTGATCAACGAAAATCTGCTTCTCAAGANAGTAATTCAGGGCAACGTAAACCAATTGAATTTGGTTCAAAGGAAGATTTTCAGTTAACTCAAGCCATGAACCACCTCAGAGGTTTGCCTGTTAAAACAAGTAAACCNNTGACTGAGAATCTTGATTAGCCGAATAAATCTTTTTACAAAATGCCCGATGTGGATGAATTAAATGATTATGAATTACGTCATAGCAGACATATCTTACTAGACCAGCTAGACGCAGATCGTGTAAAAAAAATTCAAGCAAGCAATGTTTTAATGATTGGGGCTGGGGGTCTTGGGTGTCCCGCAGCCCAATACCTTGTTGCTTCAGGTATCAAAACACTCCGGTGGGTAGATCCAGATACGATTGATGAGTCTAATTTACCAAGGCAAGTATTATTTGGACCANCTGATATAGGTGAAAAAAAAGTGTTAGTTGGCAGAAAATATTTAAAGAAAATATCTCCCGAAGTTAATATTTTTTCTGAACCTGTTAAAGCTGATGCCGAAAATTTACCTGGTTGGATTAATGCAGCAGACATTGTTGTTGAATGTTCTGACGCGTTCAAAACAAAACAATTAGTCAACAAATTATGCGTCCAAATACGACGCCCTCTAGTAATGGCCGCTGCTATTCAATGGAGTGGTCAACTTCAAGTTGTCGATCCAAAACTGACCAAGGAGGCGTGCTTTGCATGCGCATTTGATCCGTTTGAAATCGTCGATGATGCTGCTTGTGGGGCATATGGAATTTTTGCCCCCGTGGTTGGAGCAATTGGCATACTTCAAGCTAGTGAAGCGCTGAAAATCATAGCCGGAATTAGAGCGAATGTTGGCAAATTACTTTTGTTTGATGGGTTAAAACTAGATTTTGAAATTATCAAAGTAAAGAAAAAAAAGGACTGTCAAGTTTGCTCATAACCTTTACATCCGCAATAGTGCTGACAAATTTTTTATTTTCTTATCAACATAAAAAGGAGAGCATATTCGATTTTGATAATTGTCAAGTGTATTATTAAAACATTGCGCCCACACAGTTTCACATCCAAGCAATTTCGCAGTTTTTAAATTCCTCAAACAATCATCCACTACAGTAATCTGATCTGCTGGAACTCCAGCTAATCTAACTAATCTTTGCCATTGAAAAAGCAAGGGTTTTGGTTTTAACCCCCCCGGTCCTCTCATTTTTTCAATAGAGATCACCTTTTCAAAGCGNGTATTTAATCTTAAATGACGCAAAACCGACAAAGCATATTTTTCAGGTGAATTTGTTATTAACCATTTTTTTCCTTTTACACTTTTAACCCTTGACGAAAATCCTTTAGTGCACTGAATCAAATTAGATAAAATTTCTGGTGAGTGGCTCANATCTAAGAACTCTGAAATTGAAATTTTATGTAATTTGTTTAAACCAACGACCGTCGCCCCATATTTACGCCAATATTTTTTCCTAATACAATCAGCATTTTTTTTATCAATTCCTAATAAATGTTGGATTGCTTTTGTCATTGCAAAATCAATATTTTTCAGAGTTCCATTTGCAGCATCATGAAGAGTGTCATCTAGATCAATAAACCATAATGATCTTTTCCTACTTTTTTTTCTGAGTATCATTAATGAGACTTAATCATTGTTCCAACACCCTCATCAGTAAGAACTTCTAACAACAAACAATTAGATACTCTACCGTCAATGATATGCACAGATTCTACTCCGCTTTTGGCCGCCTCCAGTGCGGAGTTGATTTTTGGTAGCATGCCCCCAGAAATTGAGTTATTTATAATTAATTTATCAATTTCTTTTGCAGTTAAGCCTGTTATCAACTCCCCATGCAAGTCTAAAACACCAGGGGTGTTAGTTATCAAAACGAGTTTTTCAGCTTGAAGTACTTCAGCTAATTTTCCGGCAACTACATCTGCATTTATATTGTAAGTCTCTCCATTGATGCCTGTTGCTATTGGAGCAACAACAGGNATAAAATCGTCCTTCACAAGGGAAAGCAAAATTTTTGGATCAACTTTTTCAATATCCCCAACGTGTCCAATATCAAACTTTTTATCGACTTTTTCTTTAATATCTAACAGTTTTTTTTTGGCTCTTAACATAGAGCCATCCTGACCAGTTAACCCAACTGCTCTCCCGCCAGATTGATTAATTAGTTCAACTAACTCTTTATTGACTTTACCGGCCAAAACCATTTCAACAATATCCATAGTTTCAGAGTCGGTAACTCTGAGGCCATCGACAAATTTAGCCTCTTTTCCAAGTTGAGTTAGTAAATTTTCAATCTGAGGACCACCACCATGAATGACCACCGGATTAATGCCCACAGACTTCAACCAGGTAACATCATTAGCAAAACTACTTTTAAGATTTTGATCAGCCATTACATTGCCACCCAACTTTATTACTACGATTTTACCGTTAAATTTTTTTATGTAAGGCAATGCTTGAGACAACACGGTTGCTTTAATTTTAGCGTCAACTTTATCATCCGCATTTGAAAAATTTTTATTACTTTGCATTTAAATTTTACACTCCAAATTGACGTTGTCTTTTCTCTCTCCTTTGTTGTGCTTCAACAGAAAGAGTGGCAGTTGGCCTTGCCAAAAGCCTTTCAAGGCCAATGGGGTCTCCAGATTCTTCACAATATCCATAATCCCCTTTTGAAATTCTATCTAAAGCTTGTTCAATTTTTTTTAGTAACTTTCTTTCTCTATCTCGATTTCTTAACTCTAAAGAATTTTCCTCTTCAATTGAAGCTCGGTCAGCAGGATCAGGAAAAATATCAGACTCTCTTAAGTGATTTGTTGTGTCTCCAGCATTTGATCTTAATTCCTCTGCCAAATTTATCAATCTGCGACGAAAAAAATCAAGTTGTTCAGAATTCATGTAATTGTCAGGTAAATCTTTTAGAAGATCTTCCTCATTATCAATAATTCTCATTTTTTCACCTGTAAGTCTTCAGAANTATANCTATATTTTATCAGTTCGCATTCAACTCCCAGCATAAATAATTTCAAAACATCAAGTCAATCAACAAATAGGCTGGCTAATTCAAATCATATAAACTTCCAAACTTATTTCTTAAAAGCTCTCGGATGTGCTGAATCGTATACACGGGATAGGTGTTGAAAGTCTAATTTTGTGTAAATTTGTGTGCTAGAAATTTTGGAATGTCCCAATAGATCCTGAACAGCTCTTAGGTCTCCACTGGATTGAAGTACATGACTTGCAAAAGAGTGTCTCAACATGTGGGGGTGAACAGACTGTCCTCCAAATGCAACTTGCGAATGGGTCTTAAATCTTCTTTCAATTCCCCTACTAGATAATCTCTCACCATTCTTGTTTGTATAAAGTGCTGGCTCATCATTATTAATTTTATTTCGCTCGACCAATAATTCTCTAGTCTTCAACCATTCTTTAAGTGCTTTAATTGCTTCTTTTCCAACTGGCACTCTTCTTCTTATGGCTCTTTTTCCAAAAACCTCTGTAAATCCGCCATCTATATCGATCCAACCATTATTTGACATCCCTCTATCTAAATTCAAGCTTACAACTTCTGAAACTCTTAGACCTGATGAATAAATAAGTTCAAAGATAGATTTATCTCTAATGAACAACCAGTTTGTCTCGTTAGATTTGAAGGAGGTTACAAATTTCACTGCTTCGTCAACAGAAAGTGCTTTTGGTAGAAGTTGGCTTGTTTTAGGAGGCCTTATGGTTCTTAAAGGATTAAATCCGATCTTAACACCAATATCTATTTCGTTTTGATCACAAAGCCAGTCAAAAAAAACTCTCCAACTAGATATTCTTCGAGAAATACTTCTAGCAGAAAGTTTGTTCTNTTTATCGTTCATTATTGATATATACAATCTAAACATGGACGGGCTAAAAAAATCAAAATCTTTATTTTTCTTTAAATCAGCAACTATCTGATTATGTAACCAATATAAATCTTTTTCGTAGGCTTTTACTGTAGCAGGGGACAAGCGCCTAACCTTAGTGATCATAAAAATAAATTTCCTAATGCTCACCTTTAACTTTTCGGTGTTTGGTTTAATTTTATGAATCAATTGCCAATTATCCTTTTTCAAACTTTAAATATATGATTGACGAAAGTATTTTTGCAATCGAACTCAAAAATACTACCCCTTTGCCATTGTCAAATTTTTCTTTGTCATCAGACACCATTATNAAATTACCAAAAATATCATTAGCCANTTCAGGATTTTTCAAAGGTATTAAAACCATTGACCCAGATTGAATTTTTGAACCTAAAACTTTTGATGATTTTATTTCACTGTTCCTTAACCTCAAAATTACCCCTTCAGTCTGAAAATAATCGAGTAAGACATCAGATTCCTTTGAAGGAATTTGCTTAAAAGTAACTCCCGAAAGTCTTTTCACATGAGAATATAAGGAATGACTTGTTTTTAATTCGTATTTTGATAATTCTTTTTTAAAATNATAACCTTTACTAAAAAGCAATATGCCGACTGACTTTAAATCAAAATTATCTGCTAATAATTCGATGAACTGCTTTAGATTTATGTTAATTTTTTTTGACTTTAACAGAACAACAAACCAGTTAATTAAATTCGTAAAAATCATTTCATTAAATTCTGCGGCATCAACTATTANTGATAACTTTCNTTCATAATCTTTTAGATTTTTTTTGAGTTTAGCATTTTGTCGCTCTATTAACGACTTGCTCTCCCCAATATCACTGTGGGGAAAGTTTAATTTACTTAACAAAGCTTCATTTTTTTTAAAAAAATCACTGTTATCTAGGAGAAATTTTCTAACAAATTTTTCACCGTCCTCCTTAGGTAAAAGTAAAGAGGAACTTTTATCACCTGAAATCTTTTTTTTAATCATAATTGAAATGTTCCTCTAAAAACCTCCTCGGCAGGCCCCGACATAAAAACTTTATCATTTAAACCTCCACTCCAGAAAATTGACAAACTTCCGCCTGGTAAATTAACTTTAACTGGCTCGCCTTTTATTAATAAATTCTGAGCTACTCCCGCTACAACTGCGGCGCAAGCACCACTCCCACATGCCAAAGTTTCTCCACATCCTCTCTCGAAAACTCTAAGGTCAATTGTCTTTTGGTCCATAACTTTAAAAAAACCTAAATTAATTCCACTTTCAAAAATCCCGATCTTGTTTATGAAATCATAAATATCCTTTATTTCTGGTGATTGGATAGAGTCCAAGGTTATTACAGCATGAGGGTTACCCATTGAAACAGGAAAAAACTGAATATTTTTTTTTCGCCACCTAATTGAAAAAATTTCATGGTTGCCAATTTTTTTTCTTTCTAATAGTTCTGTTTTTAAACCAACATCACTAGTTTTAAATTCAGGGACTGTCATTTGAATGCAAATGTTTAAATCATCTAAAATCCTAGCCGTTACAATCCCAGCTTTGGATTTTAAAGTGACATGGCTTCCAGAAAGCATACTTATATTAGATAAAAACTTCATTACACATCGGGCACCATTTCCACATTGTTCCACCTGACCACCATCGGAATTGATGATTTCATATTCATATTCAGCCTCATTACTAAGACAAGATTTAACAATTAAAATTTGATCTGCTCCAACACCAAAATGTCGATTGGCAATCAACTTTAATTTATGTCTGGTTAACTTTTTTTCAGGTAATTTACCCAAAAAGGGGCTTAAAACAATAAAATCATTGCCAATACCTTGCATTTTAATAAAAGGAATGTTCATGATAACTTTATTAAAAACTTTTATTAATTATTTATAAGAATGTTTTTTTTCGGTCGTTTATAACGATCATAACTCCACATATAACTCTCTGGATCCTTTAAGATTAATTGCTCTATCTTTTGATTCATTGCTTTAGTCATTTCAGAAATATTCATTTTTGAAAATTCACTTGAATCCCAAGGTTCGATAGTAACCCGCCAACCATTTTTTTTGTATTGAACATAAGTCCAAATTACAGGCACTCCTGTTACTAAAATTAATTTTGAAGCTAAAGTCATAGTGTAAGCCGAGTGCCCAAAGAAAGATTGATACATGCCATGATTTATAGGGGGTACTTGATCGGGGAGTAATCCAACGACTTCACCCTTTTTGATAGCAGTTATTAGTTTTTTTACTCCTGAAAAATTTGCTTGAACCATAGTTATGTTTTTTGTGGGGCGCATGTTTTTGAGTAATTTTTCAAGGTGATTATTTTTGGATGGTTTGTACATAATACTGATGGGAAGTTGTGATGAAAAAATTTTTGGAACTAGTTCAAATGAGCCCAAATGAGGTGATAAACAAATCAGTCCTTTTCCATTATGTAAAAGAGATTTTATTTCGCTATAACCATTAATTTCAACCTTATCCTTAAAATCATCCCCACACCAGATTTTTGGCAAATCAAATATACAGTTACCCGCTCTGCTAACAGCCCTAGCTAAACTGGCTTTTTCCATTGCACCCGCACTATAGTTTTTTGCCATAAACCAATTTTTCTGGAATCTTAAACGATACCTCTTTGAGGAAAACCAAAAAACCCATGAAAAGACGAAACCTAATATTCGCAAGAATTTTAACGGTAGTTTTCCAAAAAATTTGAATACACTTATCATGAGAGATATAGTTACGAAATCAAAAAGAATTAATTTGAAAAATTTCTAAAATTTTTATTCCAGAAACTTTAAATTAGTTTTCAAAATATCAATACTACTTGAAAGATAACATGACAAATTCATATTTTTTTACATCTGAATCAGTTTCAGAAGGACATCCGGATAAAGTTTCGGATCAAATCAGTGATGCAGTTCTCGATGCATTACTCAGTCAAGACCCAAATTCCAGAGTCGCCGCTGAAACATTATGTAATACTGGACTGGTTGTATTGGCTGGGGAAATTTCATCAAACTCCGATGTGGATTATATTCAAGTCGCAAGAGACACATTAAAAAANATTGGATATAACAACACCGAATTCGGAATTGACTATAAGGGATGTGCTGTTTTAGTGGCATATGATAAACAAAGCTCGGATATTGCTATGGGGGTGAATAGGAAAAAAGAAGATTTACTAAATCAAGGTGCTGGAGATCAAGGTTTGATGTTTGGTTATGCATGCGATGAAACAGAAAATTTGATGCCTTTAGCCATTGACACAGCTCACAAAATAGTTGAGAGACAATCTGCTCTCAGGCACAAAGGCACACTACCATGGTTGAGGCCTGATGCTAAATCACAAGTGACTGTTCAATATGTCGATGGAAAACTAGAAAGAATTGAAACTGTTGTGCTATCAACCCAACACTCTCCTGAGGTTAACCTTGAAAAGATAAAAGAAGCTGCAATCGAAGAAATAATTAAACCTGTTCTTCCGCACCATCTAATCAAAGGCGAAATTAAGTATTTAATCAACCCAACTGGAAGATTTGTAATTGGTGGCCCTCAAGGTGACTGCGGGCTCACTGGAAGAAAAATAATTGTCGACACTTATGGTGGTTCGGCTCCTCATGGCGGAGGTGCTTTTTCTGGAAAAGATCCATCTAAAGTTGACAGATCTGCCGCTTATGCTGGTAGATATGTTGCCAAGAATATTGTGGCTGCTGGTCTTGCAAAAAAAGCACTAGTACAAATCAGTTATGCAATTGGCGTTGCAAATCCAACCTCAGTAAGTATATCCACTGAAGGCACAGGAATTGTTTCAGACGAAATTCTCGCAAAAGCAGTTAATAAGACCTTTGATTTAAGGCCAAGAGGAATCGTTGAGATGCTTGACCTTTTAAGGCCCATCTATGCCAAAACTGCCGCATATGGGCATTTTGGAAGGGAATTACCGGAATTTTCGTGGGAAAATACAGATAAAGCAGAAGAATTAAAGGATGCTTGTGGATTGAACTGATTTAATGTCATGTTAGTTTACTTTTTCTAGGAAATAAGTTATATTTATGGGTTGTCTGAGGAGCGTTGCAAGATCTTGATAATTTTAGACCCAGGCTTAGGCAAATTTTTTATAACGACGCTCATAAATCTCAACTTTAAGGAGAACATATGAGCGCTGTTCTAAAGAATAATCCAGATTCAGATTTTGTTGTTGCTGATCTTTCACTTTCCGACTGGGGAAGAAAAGAGATAAGCATAGCTGAAGTAGAAATGCCCGGGTTAATGGCCATTAGAGAAGAATTCTCAGGTTCAAAACCACTAACAGGTGCTAGAATTACTGGCTCGCTTCACATGACAATTCAAACAGCTGTTTTAATTGAAACCCTCGTAGAATTGGGCGCAGAAGTAAGATGGGCTTCCTGTAATATTTTTTCTACACAAGACCATGCTGCGGCTGCTATTGCTGCTAAAGGTATTCCGGTGTTCGCTACCAAAGGAGAATCTTTAGAAGAATATTGGGAGTATTCTCACAAAATTTTTTCATGGTCTGATGGCAAACCCAGCAATATGATTCTTGACGATGGTGGAGATGCAACTCTCTTGCTTCATCTGGGTGCAAAAGCTAAATCAGATCCTACAGTTTTACATAATCCAGGAAGTGAAGAAGAAGAAGCTCTATTTGCCGCAATAAATAAACAATTATCAATCGACCCAGATTTTTATCAAAGAAACTTAGANGCAATNATTGGTGTGACAGAGGAAACCACCACAGGTGTATTAAGGTTAAATGAAATGTCAGCTGATGGAAGTCTNGCTTTTCGGGCTATTAATGTTAATGACTCGGTGACAAAGAGTAAGTTTGATAACCTTTATGGTTGTAGAGAATCCCTAGTTGACGGAATCAAGAGAGCTACAGATGTTATGATCGCTGGCAAGACTGCAGTTGTATGTGGATATGGTGATGTTGGTAAAGGTTCAGCCCAAGCTTTAAGAGCCCTCTCCGCGCAGGTATGGGTAACTGAAGTTGATCCCATATGCGCTTTGCAGGCNGCGATGGAGGGCTACAAAGTAGTNACAATGGAGTACGCTGCTCAACANGCTGACATTTTCGTAACAGCAACTGGCAACAAATCAATAATAACAAGAAGCCATATGGAGAAAATGAAAGACGAAGCTATTGTTTGTAACATTGGTCATTTTGATAATGAAATTGATATATCTGACGTTGAAGATTGTGAGTGGATCGAGATCAAACCTCAAGTTGACCATGTTGTTTTTCCAAACGGAAAAAAGATAATTCTTTTAGCAAAGGGAAGGCTTGTCAATTTGGGTTGTGCAACTGGCCACCCTAGTTTCGTTATGAGCTCATCTTTTGCCAATCAGGTAATTGCTCAAATAGAGCTTTATTGCCACAAAGAGAGATATGCTTCAGGAAAAGTGTATGTTCTCCCTAAGCATCTTGACGAAAAAGTAGCACGCCTTCATTTGAAAAAAATTGGGGCAGAGTTGACTGAAATGTCAAATGAACAAGCTGATTACATCGGTGTTTCAGTTGACGGTCCATTCAAAGCAGAAACCTACAGATACTAACGATGGAACTTAGCATTGAATTCTTTCCTCCCAAAACGGAGGAAGGATTCTCTCGTCTTAAAAAAGCAGCAAAAAAGCTCTCTTGCTTGCAGATCGAATACGCCTCTGTAACTTATGGCGCAGGAGGCTCCACTCAAGAGGGTACTCATTCTGCTGTTTTAATGTTGAGTGATATTTTCAAGAAGGCAGTTCCTCATATTTCTTGCATTGGTTCTAACAAAAGCAACATTGAGAACATTCTTAACAAATACAAAAAGACCGGTTTTGACCATTTAATTGTTTTACGTGGCGACTTACCATCTGGTTTTGGTAAAGGTGGTGAATTTTCTAATGCTATTGACTTGGTTGAATTTATAAGAAAAAATTTCGGTGAAGGTTTTCGTATTGAAGTTGCAGCGTATCCGGAAATTCACCCTCAGGCTTCAAGCCCCGAAAAAGACATAAAATATTTTTCTGAAAAAATTAAAGCTGGTGCAAACGGGGCTATAACCCAATATTTCTTTAATTCAGACGCATATTTTAAATTTGTTGATGACGTACATAAACTCGGAGTTGATGTTCCAATAGTTCCGGGAATCATGCCAATAACAAATTTCACTCAACTGGCAAGATTTTCTGATAACTGTGGTGCTGAAATCCCAAGATGGATTCGCCAAAGACTCAGTGCTTTTGGTGACGATAGCGAATCAATTTATTTATTTGGCATAGATGTAATTTCTGATCTTTGTGATCAGCTTATATCCGGTGGTGTCCCTGGTTTACACTTTTACTCTATGAATCGTGCTGATGCTATTTTAAAAATAAATGAGAATATAGGTACTTTCACGTAAACTATTTAGTTTAGTTTACGATCTAACCCAATTTAAAGAATAATTAATTTAANAAAATGGTAAAGATACTCAGTGTTTTTGGCATTTTATTAGTTTTATTACCTAACGTAGCATATTGCAACAACTCCGTTAGTGACAAAAAATTAATACTCTCTGGCAAGAAGGCTTTTAAACAAAAGAAATTAAATAAGCTAATTAGATTAAAAAACTCATCGTCAAACGAGGGGTTAAATCAATGGTTTGATTTCTGGTCAATTAAACTCAAAATAGAAAAGAATCCTTTTGACAAAAGTATCAAGACTGACCTTGATAAGTTCTCGAAACAGAAAAAACTTAAATTTTTAGCAAAAGAATGTTACAGATATTGGGCACACGAAATAATAAAAAAAGNGAATTGGGAAAAAACAATTCTAAATATTGCCTATATAAAAAAAGTTTTTCCCGAGACAACAAGCAAATCAATTCAATGTGTTAATTATCTTTCAAATCCGACACATACTTTGCCTGACATCATAAAACTAACCTCTGGGGAAGAGTTCCGAATCGGTTGTCTAAAACTTATCACGTTTGCTATCGACAAAGGACTTGCAAATAAAGGCTATATATTGAGTAGTGCTAGATCTGCTGCCATTAACGGGAAAATGTCTCATGCGCAAAAAATTTTAGAATTTGCCAAAAATAATAACCTCTTTTTTCCACCTACTGAATATAAACTACTCAGAGTATTGGCTGTCTCCCAAAAAAACAGTTTACGAGCTTTTAGAAGATTAAAATTAATCGAAAGTGTTCTTACAAATGAACAAAAAAGTTTTGCTTCTATGGTTGTGGGAAGCGCTTTATTAGGAATTACTCACCCATCAGCTTTTTCACTTGTTAAGAAAGGAATCAGCTCCGTCAAACAGCAACCTGTTCAAATACTTGAGTCAAGTGCAAGAGTCGCACTAAGGTATGGTGATTGGAATTTACTAAAAGTAATTATTGAATCATTCCCTTTAAAGATAAAAAAGCTACCTACGTGGAAGTACTGGCAAGCACAAAGTTTACTGGTTGAAGGCAAAAAATCCGAATCTGGTAAATTATTAGATTCCATTAATCCTCCATGGTCATTTTACGGAATGCTTTCTGGAGAAGAACTTGCAAGAATATACAATCCAAAAAAACATATTGCCTATCGCATTCCAACTCAAGAACAAAATTACATGAAAATAGTTAACTCTGCTTCATTTCAGCTTGCTCTTTTGTTTTACGAGTTAGGATTTTACAAGGAAGGAAGACTTCAATGGGAAAGTATTTTAAGAGATCAGTCTGATAAGGCATTAATTAGCATTTCCAAATACGTATCAAGCATAAATGTTTTTGATAGAAGTATTTCTGCAGCTTTAAAAACAAAAAATGAACATAATTTTTATTTGAGGTTTCCAACTCCTTTCCAAAAGACAGTACATAAAGAAGCCTTAAAGAAAAATATTTCACCTTTTCTCATGATGAGTCTTCTGAGACAAGAATCCAGATTTAAACCGAAAATCGTTTCTTCAGCCGGAGCTATTGGGCTAATGCAACTTATGCCCTCTACTGCAAGATCGGTTGCCAGAAAAATCAATGTCAAATCTATTAGNAAAAAATCTTTGACTGATCCAAAGATAAACATAAAGTTAGGTTCAGAGTATCTTAAAATTTTACTTTCTCAATTTGATAAGTCTGCATTACTGACAACATCTTCATATAATGCCGGCCCTTCACGTTCTAAAAAGTGGGAAAAAAGCTTAATTACCGAAATTTCAGGAGCGGCTTTTACAGAGTCAATACCTTTTGATGAAACCCGTGAGTATGTCAAATCGGTTTTGAGTGGAGCTGTAATGTATTCTCGACTGTACGACAAAACTGAGTTGGATGTTTTAAAAGTCAAAAAAAATTCCTTTTTGACTCTTCAGTCGTTACTTGGAAACATAAAACCCAACCCAAAAAATGAGATTAAAAAATGAATTCTAAATCAAATAAAATATCAGTATTAGGCGGCAATGGTTTCATTGGTACAAACCTGATTTCATCTCTTATAAGTCAAAATTATCAAGTAACGGTTTTGGTTAGAAAAAGAGAAAAGGCCAAGCATTTATGGCTCTTACCGCGAACAGATATAGTTGAATACGAAAATTCGGTGCCAAGCATATCAAAACTCATAAGTGAATCAAAAACAATAATCAATTTAGTGGGAGTGTTACAAAGCAGAACAGGAAATCCATGGGGCAAAGAATTTGAAAATGCTCACGTTAAATTAACCGCTAATATAGTGGAATCTGCAGAACAAACTGATTGCAATAATATAATTCATATTAGTGCACTCGGGGCCTGTAAGAATGCTCCATCAATGTATTTACGTTCAAAAGCAGAAGGTGAAAGAATTATTCAGTGTTCCAACCTAAGTACCACCGTCTTACGCCCATCCGTAGTGTTTGGACCTGGAGATAAATTTTTATCAATGTTTGCAAAAATGCATCAATTCTTACCCTTTATACCTCTTGCGTCATATTCATCATTATTTCAACCTATTTACATTGGAGATTTAATAAGANTTATTGAATTTTGCATCGAAAATCCATCAAAAAACCATATAGCTTACGATTGTGTTGGGCCTGAAGTTTTTTCACTAGGTGAACTTGTAAATCTAGCTGGTGATCTCTCTAAAAGAAAAAAACCAGTTATTCCACTGCCTAATTCTATTGCTAGAGTTCAAGCTTATTTAATGGAAAAACTACCAGGTCCCACAATACTTTCAAGAGATAATTTAGACTCTGCAAGTGTTCCCAATATTGCTCAAAATCCCAATGGGGTGTTTCCTTTATCAAACCCCACAGATATTAAGAGCATTGCAGATGAATACATGACCCGATAGAAGAAAAACTTTGAAACAGACAGAAATAATTGAACAAAAAAAACTATCAGAAATTATTCCAAGCAGAACTGACGATAGTTTTTTTTGCAAACTTCCTGAAACCATAAAAATTTTTTGCGTTGGTGGTGTAATCAGAGATTTATTGTTAGATAGACAAGCATCTGATAAAGACTTCCTATTAGTGGGTGCAGATTTGAAAACTTTGCTAAAAATGGGACTATTACCAATAGGTAAAGATTTTCCAGTATTTTTACATCCTATTTCTAAAGAAGAAATTGCACTAGCAAGGACAGAAAAGAAAAAGGGTAAAGGTTACAAAGGATTTCAATTCAATAGTTCCAAAGATGTTACTTTAAAAGAAGATTTACAAAGGCGCGATTTTACAATAAATGCGATGGCACTTGATGAAAATGGGACATTATTTGACTTTTTCTCAGGTATGAAGGATTTGAAATCAAAAGTGTTCCGTCACATTGGCCCTGAATTTACAGAGGATCCTCTTAGATTAATACGCCTAGCACGTTTTCTTTCTTGTTATCAAGAGTTTACAGTTCACGATAGCACTATGGATTTATGTAAAAAAATTGTGATCACTGGAGAAATCGTAGCGATATCTAAAGAAAGAATATGGATGGAGCTTTCAAAAGGATTATCTGGTAACAAGCCAATTAATATGATCAATTTTCTTGAAAAAACTAATGCTTGGAAAACTATAACCGGGTCTGAAAAATTATCTGGTCATTCAAAAAAACAACTTCAATACGCATCAGTAAATGATTTTTCTGTGTTTTGGAAGGCGGCGTTGATATTTAGCAATTCCAATGATTTAAAGATTCACTGTATTATTCCCAATGAAGTTCTTAATCTAAAAAAAATTCTTTTACAATCTGAAGCACTTAAACAAAAGTTAAAAACACTTGAAAAAAATTCACATGATTACTCGCTAGCCATATTAGCTTTTATTGAATTTTCTGATTTATTTCGAAAACCAGATAGAAAAAAACCTATTTTAGAATTGATGTTTTTTGAAGAAAATAGTTGTTTAGACTTAAAAATTAAAAATGGTTTTGAGATATTTTCTAATATTTTTGATTCGGTTTTAAACACGCCTGTAAATATGGTTGTAAAAAATGCCACAGAACAAAACAAGCTGATTAAAGAAGAAGTTAGATCATTTAGAGATAAAATAATAAGAAAAATTTTAAGAGAAAATTAATTAGAAAATTTTTTTGCACTCAAAACCAAAAATGATTGGCCCATAGTTGCATCAGACAGTTGATTTTGAAGTGATCCTAACAAATTATAGTCACGTGGGCTTAGTTTTTTGTTTTCTAAAAAAAACATTTTTTCTGCTAGTTCGAGAACTCCTGAATCTAACATCCAAGCTGCCTGTGTTTTAATCTCTAGTGTAATTCTATCAAGCTTGGATAACTCATCTACTATTGCAGTAAAATCAACTTGAGCTGTTATGTCTTGATGTCCAGGGTTTTTTATGCACTGATCCAAGTCAGTAAACTGGTTATGATTTCTATAAGTTGTTAGAGTACTCTCAACTCTAGTGGGATAATCTAGCTCATATCTTTCTTTGCCATAATCAATTATATAAAGTTGACCCCAATCAATTTTATTCATAACTTGATTGCACCATTTTGGAATGTATGGACACCATTCGCCAAACTTTTCACTGTTCCAAGGATATCCTCTTTGTACCGACTCACCAAATCTTTGAGCAACAGCATCGTGTAACTCTGCAGAGGCTATCTTTTCTGTACACAAAAAAACTTGNTCTTTGTCGATTGACACCCCGTATTCAAGAACAGAACCTAAGCCGCCTGTCCTTGAAGGAACAAATTTAAAAATTTTAGTTGGAAAAGAATCAAGAAGTTCATTGGCAATTACCATTCCTGAAATCTTGCTGTAATTTTCACAGTCAAAGTAATTTTTTTCATCAATAAAATTTGATCTCCATTTAATTTTACTAAAAATAAACTTAGAGGANTCAGGGCTTTTATTTTCTAATTTATTTAAGATTACTTTTTTTTGCAACCTTGTCATACTTTTGTTTATCTCAATGATTTCATAAGTTTTTGGTAAGCATNTATAGTTATTGAGATCGATTAAAATATCAGCAGCCANATCGCCNGTGCCAGCACCAATNTCTCTNATATTAAGTTTATTTTTTAAATAATTAGGCGCCTGATTGGTTAGGTCAATGAAATTTTTAGCTAATGTTTTTGCTAACCATGGCCCCATCATTGGNGCAGTAATAAAATCCCCTTTNGCGCCAAAAGGACCAAAACTATTCTCACTTAAAGGTTTATTATAGTACCCACACCCTTTGCCATATAAAGCCACATACATAAACTTATCAAAACTAATCCAACCGTTAGAATTATTAATAAGCATTAAAATATTTGATCTCGCCATAATCGCCAATTTTAAGGATAAAGTCTTAGTATGAAAAATGAAAAAACATGTTTAGTTACAGGAGGAGCTAAAAGAATTGGTAGTGTCATATGTAATGAGCTTGCAAAGGATGGTTGGAATGTAGCAATTCATTACAATAAATCCGAACACGAATCTAAAATTCTTGAAAAAAAAATAAAAAATCTAGGTAAAAATTCAATAAGTATACAAGCTGATTTTAACACCTTTACGCATAATGAAATGTTTTTGGGTCTCATTAAAAACGTGGAGGAGAAGTTAGGTCCGATTAGTTTGTTAGTTAATAATGCAGCCGTTTTCAACTTTGACAGCCCTGATTCAACAACCTTAAATCAAATGAAATTTCATTTATCCAACAATTTAATAGCTCCCATTATGTTGACAAAAGCTTTATATCAATTAAGAAAAACTGCCAAATTTGATTTAACTACNTCGGCAGTTATTAATTTGCTAGATCAAAAATTATGGAATACAAATCCCGACTTCTTTTCTTACACATTATCTAAGTCTGCGTTAAATGAAGCTACTGTTCTTATGGCAAAATCATTCGCCCCATATTTAAGAGTTTTAGGAGTAGCACCTGGCATTACCTTACCCGTCGAGAATCAGAATGAGAATGATTTTGAAAATGCTCATACCAAGACTCCTCTCAAAAAATCAAGCACTCCCATTGATATTGCCGATGCTATAGTCTGGTTATCAAAAGCTAAGGCTATTACGGGAACAACACTTATCGTTGACGGCGGACAACATTTGATACCAAGTGAACGTGANGTAGTTTTTATGAAATCATGAGCATTCTTCTAAACCCAAAACTNAAAAATTGCAGATGCATTTTTTTTGAAGAAATTAAGTGCATGGCTTCTATTGGAATTCACCCTCATGAATTATCTTCAAAGCAAGAAGTAGCTATATGGATAGAAATTTATATCAATTTAGTTAATTCACAATCTTTAACTGACAACATTAAAGATACTTTAGATTATGATGAAATAAATTCAAAAGTAAAATCAATTGTTAATACTAAACACTACTCTCTACAAGAGACATTAATTGATGAAATTGCTGAGTTTTGTGTTTCTTTGCCAAATGTAAAGGCCGCTCGAGTAAAGACTGCGAAAACTCAGGCATATGAAAATTGCAAAGCTGTAGGGATCGAGGTTTTTAAATGGAAATAGTTTCAAGAGTAAATCCATCTGAGCAACAAACTGGTGCTGAAAAACTCTCAAAACGTATAATTCCTCTCGTTGGAAAATATATAAGCGATTTTAAAATGATTTCATATGGTGATCGAGTCATGGTTTGTATCCCAGGAGGTAAGGACAATTGCGGTCTTTCAGATGTTTTGATTAAATTACAAAAAAAAACAACCATAAGATTTCACCTTTTGGCTATCAATCTCGCCCAAGGACAACCAGGATTTTCTCCAGAAATTTTGGAAAACCTTTTTAAATCTCNAAAGGTTAAGCTTCACATAAGATGTCAGGATACATTTTATGTTGTAAAAAGACTTATTCCTAGAGAGAAAACTATTTGTAGCTCGTTTTTTAGACTTAGAAGAGAAGCTNTTTATTGTATTGCGAAAGTGCTTGACGTCACTAAGATTGCACTTGAAAATTACAAGGAAGATATCTTGGAAACTTCTCTCCTAAATTTATCTTTTTCTGGATCAATCAACACAACCTCGTCAAAGTTTTTTTCAGATAACAAAAAACATATTGTTATTAGATCATTATCCTATTTTCGAGAAAANGATTTATTTGTATTAGCTAGCCACAAAAAATTTATAATTATTCCTTGTAACTNAAGTGGATCACAAAAAAATCTTAAGCGACAGAAAATAAAAAATATAATCGCAGTATGGGGAAAAAGTTATGAGAACCGAATAGATTCAATATTTAATGCATTGTCCAATATCATTCCATCACACTTACTAGATAAAAAAATTTTGACTTTGAGCATAAATAAATTTTATGAATTCTATATTTAGACTATTTACTATTATTCGCGTAATTTGGGCTTTTGGTCTCTACCAATTACCCCAGNNCANCAAAAAATTAATCANCCCTCAAAAACAGTCNAAGAGAGTGTTTTCCAACATACGCTTTAGAAAAAAACTTGATACTCCAATAGGCCCTCGAATAAGACAAGCTTTAGTATTTCTTGGTCCTATATTTGTGAAACTTGGACAAGTATTATCAACACGCCGTGATTTATTAACAGAAGATATTGCTGATGAGCTTGCTTTATTACAAGATCGAGTACCACCATTTGACTCCAATGTGGCAATAGAAATTATTGAAAATGCATTTGGTGAAGCAATTGAAAATTTATTTTTAGATTTTTCAAAAACACCGATAGCAAGCGCTTCAATTGCACAAGTTCACTTTGCAACGCTTAAGGATGGAAGAAAAGTTGCCGTGAAAGTATTAAGGCCTGGAATGTTAAAAGCCATCAATAAAGATTTAAATTTAATGAAAATTCTTGCATTTTTTCTCGAAAAATTTTCTGAAGACGGTCGAAGACTTAGACCGAAAGAAGTTATTGCAGAGTTTGAAAATTATTTACATGATGAACTAGATTTAGTAAGAGAAGCCGCCAATGCTGCACTTTTAAAAAGAAATTTTAGAGACAGTAAATTACTCCAAATTCCTGAAATGATTTGGGAGTACTGCAAAACAAATGTAATTGTCATGGAGCGAGTGTATGGAATACCAATAAACAAAATTAGCGATTTAAAAAAAGCTAATGTTAATCTTGAAAAGCTTTCCTATGATGGAGTAGAAATCTTTTTTACTCAAGTTTTTAGAGATGGTTTTTTTCATGCAGATATGCACCCAGGTAATATACTTGTGGCTGACAAAGGTCCGAGATTTGGTCGTTACATAGCACTTGATTTTGGCATTGTTGGTTCATTAACCAATTTTGACAAAAGTTATTTGACACAAAATTTCTTAGCATTTTTTAGAAGAGACTACAAAAAAGTTGCTGAACTTCACATTGAATCAGGTTGGGTGCCAGAAAAAACCAGAGTTGAATCATTAGAGTCTGCAATCCGATCAGTTTGCGAACCATATTTTGATAAACCTTTGAAAGATATTTCTCTAGGGCAAGTCTTATTGAGACTTTTTCAAACTTCACGCAGATTTGATGTCAAAATTCAACCACAACTTGTCTTGTTGCAAAAAACACTTTTAAATGTTGAGGGTCTTGGAAGACAACTGAACCCTAATCTCGATCTATGGTCAACCGCTAAGCCATTTCTTGAAAAGTGGATGAAAGAACAAATTGGTTTAAATGCATTAAAAAGAAATCTAACAGAAGAATCACACCAATGGGCAAACATAATACCTAAAATACCAAATTTAATTTTTAAAGCTCTTGATAATGTAGACAATAATAAAAAAGTGGATTCTAAATTAGAAATTTCAACATTGTTAACTCAACAAACAATGCTTTTTAGATGGTTGAAGTTATTTTTCTTCTTGTTATTTATTAGTATTTTCATAATTCTAGTTTTACTTTATCAGTTTGTTATAAAAAACTAAGTTTATGTTTGAAATTATTATTGTTTACCTTATCCTCTCGGTATGTATTGGACTGTATGCTGCAAAAAAAGTAAATACGGTTAATGATTTTGTTATAGCAGGCAGAAAACTCCCTTTCATTTTTATTTTGGCAATGGTTTTTGCTACTTGGTTCGGTGCTGAAACAATTCTTGGTATTTCAGCAACTTTTCTAGAGGAAGGTTTACATGGGCTTGCATCTGATCCGTTTGGTGCTTCCTTTTGTTTGATTATCTTTGGATTATTCTTTGCAAAAAAACTCTATCGTATGAATTTACTTACACTCGGTGATTTTTTTAAGTTTCACTACAGTAGTAAAGTTGAGTTAATAATTTCCATATGCATTGTGCTTTCATATTTAGGGTGGGTAAGTGCTCAAATAACAGCACTAGGACTTGTATTTAATGTGTTGACGAATGGAAGTATCTCTCAATCCTTTGGCATGATTTTGGGTGGGGCATCTATTCTTCTTTACACCCTAGCTGGAGGAATGTGGTCTATAGCCATAACGACTTTTGTTCAAATGATAGTAATAATTTTAGGATTAATTCTTGTTACCTTTGAGGCAACAACTTTAGCAGGTGGATTTACTAATGTTTTATTAACTGCAAATTACGACGGAAAATTTGAGTGGCTTCCAGAATTAAGTTTCATTGGATTTGTTTCTTGGATTGGAGCATTCATCACAATGGCGCTTGGGTCAATTCCGCAACAGGATGTTTTTCAAAGAGTCAATTCATCCAAGTCAGAAAAAATTGCAATATGGGGTACAACAATAGGAGGATTAGTTTATTTGGTTTTTGCATTTGTTCCTATTTTATTGGCTTACAGTGCAGTAATTATAGACCCAAACTTAACAGCACGTTTAATGGAACAAGATCCCCAATTAGTTCTTCCCTCTATTGTCATTCAGCAGATGCCAAATTGGTTGCAGGTCGTGTTTTTTGGATCGTTACTCTCTGTAATTATGAGTACAGCATCTGGAACATTATTGGCTCCATCTATAATTTTTTCTAATAATATTTTAAAAAACCTGAATTCATCATTAACAGACACTCAACTTTTACTATTAACAAGATTAACTATCTTTGCTTTCACAGTCATTGTTTTGTTATATTCACTCTCTACTAGTGACAGCATTCATACTATGGTTGAAAATGCATATAGAGTAACTTTAGCAGGGGCTTTTGTTCCTCTTTTTGCTGGTTTGTTCTGGAAGAAATCTAGTAATTTTGGTGCATTACTCTCGATCGCGCTGGGAATTAGTACCTGGTTATTTTTAGAAACTATTAAAACTGATCTTATTGTTGAACCTCAAATTATTGGCTTACTTGCAAGTTTCATTGGAATGATATTGGGTTCATACTTGAAACCACGACATTAAATAAAGGGGCTTTTCAACTTATGAACATAGTTATTCTTGCTGCAGGCAAAGGTTCTAGAATGAAATCCTCTTTAACAAAGGTTTTACACCAAATAGGTGGAAAATCTATGATTTCTCATGTCGTACAGACAGCAATATGTCTGAAACCAAAAAAAATATTTATTGTTGTTAGTGAAAATAAGAGTGACATTGAAGCCGAACTTGCACCTTTTTTTAAACTAGACATACAAATCATGTTTATAGATCAAAATCCTGCTCTGGGGACAGGCCATGCTGCCATGTTGACTACGCCTCATCTTGATAATTCTTATGACACTCTTGTTCTTTACGGTGATGTTCCACTAGTGTCATTGAATTCATTAAAGGTACTCTGCCAAAAGCCAGATAAACCAATACTAAGAGTTTTAACTGCATTAATTGACGACCCAAAGGGATACGGAAGAATCATAAGAGATGACAATGGTTTAATAAAGAATTGTGTTGAAGAAAAAGATACCAACGTACACGAAAGAAATATTAATGAAATTAACACTGGAATTATGTTTGCCACAACTAGGGAGTTAATTAGTTGGCTAACAAAAATTGATAATAATAACGCGCAAAATGAGTATTATTTAACTCAAATAGTTTCACTTGCAAATACTGACAAAGTTGCCGTTTCTCCTGTTATCACTTCTGATATTGAAGAAGTTATCGGAGTAAATTCATTGGCTCAAAAATCAGAAGTAGAAAGGATATATCAAAAGAAATGTGCGATTGAANTTTCTAAGGAAGGTTTAGAAATTACTGATATTAATAGATTTGATTTGAGAGGAGAACTAATCTTTGGTGATGGAGTAAAAATTGATATCGGTTGTTTGTTTATTGGAAAGGTTACAATTGGTGAAGGAGTTATAATTGAACCTTACTGTATAATTATAAATTCAACTATAGGAAGTGACACAGTAATTAAAGCATTTACTCACATAGAAAACTCTGCCATCGGACCGGAATCAACTATAGGGCCATATTCCAGACTTCGCCTAAATAGTGTAGTTGATAAAAATTGTAAGATTGGAAATTTTGTTGAGACGAAAAATATAAAATTAGATAAAAATTCAAAAGTTAATCATCTGTCTTACATTGGAGATACCCAAGTAG
Organism: Betaproteobacteria bacterium TMED100; assembly: GCA_002170285.1. Lineage (GTDB taxonomy): Bacteria > Pseudomonadota > Gammaproteobacteria > Burkholderiales > Burkholderiaceae_A > UBA7377. The sequence goes on along the minus strand of NHFB01000018.1, from coordinate 12,561 downwards.
GCAAAAACGTAAACATCGGTGCTGGAACTATTACCTGCAATTATGATGGTCACGAGAAACATCAAACAACCATCGAAGACGATTCTTTCATAGGTTCTAATTCAGAATTGATTGCACCTGTAACTGTAAAAAAAGGTGCGACAATTGGTGCAGGAACAACTCTTTCTGAAGACGCTCCAGAGAAATCTTTAACCATAAGTAGAACAAAGCAAGTGTCTATCCTCGATTGGAAAAAATCTAAATAATAATTAAAAAATAAATNGTGTTTAATTTATGTGTGGAATAATTGCCGTTGTTACCNTNGAAAATGCTGTACCCATTCTTATTAATTGTTTAAAGAAGCTTGAGTATAGAGGCTATGACTCTGCAGGACTCGCTCTAGAAACCGATAAGGTTATTAATCGCATCCGAGCTGTGGGAAAAGTTACTGAGTTAGAACAAAAAACCTCAAAGCTTGAAGCCAGAATTGGAATAGCCCACACCAGATGGGCTACCCATGGAACAGTGACTGAAGTTAATGCACATCCTCATATGTCAAAAAGTCATAAATTGTCTATATGTGTTGTTCATAATGGGATAATTGAGAATCATGAAGAATTAAGATCAGATTTAAAAAATCTGAACTATAGATTTGAATCCCAAACAGACACAGAAGTAATTGCGCATCTACTTCACTATTTTAGAAAAAATTCGACAAGTTTCTTAGATGCTGCTTCAAAGTTGCAAAATAAACTTAAAGGAGCTTTTGCTATCTCCGCAATTAGCAGTCTAGATAAAGGCCAAATCCTAGGATTGAAAAGAGGCGTACCACTTGTTATTGGCTTAAATAAAGATTCTTCCTGTGGCTCTTTCATAGCATCAGATTCTTCAGCTTTAATTTCAAAAGTAAATCAAGTAATTTATCTTGAGGATGATGACATTGTTAAGTTATCCAATCAAAACCCAGAAATATTTGATGTTAATTGCCTAAAAGTAAAAAGGAAGGCCTTGGATTTTAAACTGAATGAAAATCAAATATCACTTGGACCTTACAAACATTTTATGCAAAAAGAAATCCATGAACAACCAGGTGCCGTTGCGTCAACACTTGAAACTATTATCGGTGGTGTATCGATTTCTTCTCAGCTATTTGGAAATGTAGGAGAAGAAATCTTTAACAAGGTAGAAAATATATTAATACTTGCATGCGGAACTAGTTTTCATGCAGGGCTTGTAGCTCGTCACTGGATTGAGTCAGTAGTTCAAATTGCAGTTACAGTCGAATTTGCCAGCGAATATAGATATCGCAAAAGTGTCAGCAAACCAAACACCATAGTCATTGCAATTTCTCAGTCAGGTGAAACAGCAGATACATTGGCTGCTGTTAAACATGCGATATCCCTAGGCCTAGATAGCACCATAGCTATATGTAATGTTTCAGAATCAAGTTTAGTAAGGCTATGTAAACTCCGATTTCTAACCCGTGCCGGTCCTGAAATTGGAGTTGCCTCCACAAAAGCATTTACGACCCAATTGTGCGCACTTTTTTTATTTACGTTAGTTACTGCAAAAAGTAAAAAGAAGTTACATAAGACTGATGAAATAAAATTATTAGCAGCTTTAAGACACTTACCAAGTGCTTTGTCTTCTGTGTTAAANGAAGAAAGAAAATTCAAAAAATGGGCTAAGTTCTTCATAAATAAAAGTCATATACTTTTTCTAGGTAGAGGAATACATAGCCCAATTGCAATGGAGGGTGCTTTAAAACTTAAAGAAGTTAGTTACATTCATGCAGAAGCATATGCGGCCGGTGAATTGAAACACGGCCCTTTAGCTCTGATTGATGAGCAAATGCCAATCATTGCAATTGCTCCTAATGACAGACTAGTAAGTAAGTTAAAAAATAATTTGGAGGAAGTAAAAGCCAGAGGTGGCAAGCTATTTATAATAGCCGATCAGGGCTCAGGAATTGAGGCATCTGATAATGTTAAAGTTATTACTTTGGGAGATCACGCAGGTTTACTCTCACCCCTGCTTCACGTCATCCCTCTTCAATTGATAGCTTATCATGTGGCATGTGAAAGAGGAAATAACGTGGACCAGCCAAGAAACCTTGCCAAAAGTGTAACTGTGGAGTAGACAAAGGTTTCTACTTACATGATTTATTTCCATAGATACAGGTATGCTAGCAAAAGTGATTTTTGTGTAAAGATTAACAATTCATAATTTGACTTTTAAACTAGATAGAAAAAAAGGTTGCTAACTTAAAATAGAAATCATTTTAATAAAAGTTGGCACGTTAACGCACTTAATGACAGTCGAATAATGGCGTGAGGTAGCATTTAAAAATTTAATTCTTCTTTGTATAATGAAAATGTACTTTTCCTAATTTCACAACGTTATTTCGGTGCTCATATGAAAAAATATTTGCAAATTATTATNAGCTGAATTTGATGAGGACGAAAGTAAGTGTTGTAAACAATTTTAAAACCATCAATATTGATCTTTGGAAGGGGGTATCTTGAAAATATTTTTTCCAATATTTTTTTCTCTTTTGCTTGTAACATCCTGCGGTAAAAAATCCAAAGATGGAAATGATTATCAAACAGGATATGAGACTGGATTTCAAAATGGTGCTAACAGAGTTTGTAAAAGGTTTAAGGCAACCTTAGCTGATAGTGATTGGGATTATCACGCGCCTAAAGAATGTAAACAAAACTAAACTTCTACAAAAAATTGTTGCAGACTCTAAAAACTATCACAGTTAATACTAATAACCAGAATCTTTATGAAATTACCGATAATGTTCTCTCTATTCTGCATTCAAGCTCTATAAAAAATGGGTTGCTAAATTTGAGTATTTTACATACAAGTGCCTCGTTAATCATTCAAGAAAATGCATCCCCTGAGGTTGTAGATGATCTAAATGTATATTTTAATAAACTTGTTCCAATGGATAGCAGTCTATACAAACACAACCTTGAAGGAAAGGATGACATGCCTGCGCATATTAAGACATCCTTAACAAATACTAACTTAACTATAAGTGTTAAGAATAACAATCTATTGTTAGGAACTTGGCAAGGAATTTTTTTATTTGAACATCGCATATCCCCACAACAAAGAAAAGTTCATTTTCATTTATTAGGAGAGTGATTAGTACTGTTAATCATCTATTTTTTTCAAAGGCTTTTTTAACCAATGAAGCATTACAATACCCGGTATGGCAATTACAAAAGATAAAGCAAAAAATACTTGCCAACCATATTCATAGGAAATTCCACCAGCAACAGGTCCAACAAAAACTCTTCCAATAGAAGAAAGAGCCGACAACAAGGCAAATTGTGTTGCAGTAAAACGCGAATCACAAAGTGTCATTAATAATGCTACAAATGCAGCAGTCCCCATGCCACCAGCCAAATTTTCAAGAACAATTACAATTGCCATACCAAAGAGCTTTGTTTCGTAAGTAGCGAGCCATAAAAAACCTAAATTTGTTATAGCCTGTAAGATACCAAATAACAGTAAACACCTTATTAAGCTAAATTTTGTTAAAACTAAACCGCCAAACAAGCCCCCAAAAAGAGTAGCAGCCAGCCCTGCTCCTTTACTTACTGCTCCAACCTCAGCTGGAGAAAATCCAGCACCTCTAATTAAAAAAGCTGTCGATAAAGATACAGTAAATGCATCACCTAACTTGTACGTTATTATTGCTAATAAAATCAGAATAGAACCTTTTCTCCCGAAGAACTCTTTAAATGGTTCAATAACCGCCTTTATAAGTGTTGTAGGAGGTTTTGATTTGCTAGGTTCTGGTGAAAAGACAGCAACGACTGCCAACAACAAACACGTTAAGGCCAATAACTTATATACACCACTAAAACCTAAATAAAAATCCGCTAACAATAGAGCAAAACCGCCTGATGTTAGCATCGCTATTCGGTATCCTATTACTGACCAAGCAGCCCCAAGGCCCAACAATTGCTTTGATAAGGACTCCGCTCTCCATGCGTCGAATACAACATCAAAGCTGGCCGAAAATAAAGCTAACAATAGAGCTAAAAGTGCAATTAGGAGAATACCGTTTTCTTTCGATGGGCTGGTTTGTGAGATTAATAGCAAAACAACTGCCATTGCAACTAAAAAAAAGACTAACCAACCTCTTCTTCGTCCAGCAAAATCAAATGGCAAACGATACCGGTCTATAGCTGGAGCCCATACAAATTTGTATGTATAGGGCAAACCAACCAAACTCAACCAACCAAGAGTTTTAAGGTCAACACCTTCAATTGTTAACCAAGCTTGCAAAGTTCCTGTTGATAGCGCTAGTGGTAATCCACTNGCAAAACCCAACACTAAGGTCATCGATAGTAACTGTAAATCTTTTTTATTTNTCATTTAANAAAAGTATAGAATTTANTTTTTGTAAATTTTTATTGGTTGGTTGTATCCTATTATTAATGCAAGTTAATCAAAAAATATCATTTTTCGTAACCATNGCAATTATCGTTACTGGTTGCGCTACATCACCTAATAGTCAGCTAGTAGGCCCAGGTGATGGAATTGTTGTGGGTCAAGCATCAAGTATTCGACACATANTACCAGCAAAAGACTTAGAAAATGCCGCAAAAAAAGAATATGAAAAAATAAAAGAAAGAGCCAAAGAAAAAAAAGAATTGGCAAGTAATAATAATCCTACTTTAAAGAGATTGATTGAAATCGCAAAAAAACTTGAACCACACACAGTTGCATGGAATCCGGATTCTTCCTCTTGGAACTGGGAAGTTATATTAATAAAATCAGATTCTTTGAATGCATTTTGTTTTCCTGGTGGAAAAATTGCTTTTTTTTCTGGAATCATCGAAAAACTCGANTTAACAGACGATGAAATTGCAATGATCATGGGACATGAAATGGCGCANGCTCTTAGAGAGCATGCACGATCAAGAATTGCTAAAGCCCAACTTACTGATCTTGGTGTTGATTTATTATCCTCAGTAATAGGACTTAACCAAAGTGAAAGAAAATTAATGGGGTTTGGTAGGCAATTAGTTAGTCTCAAATTTTCCCGAATTGATGAAACTGACGCCGACCTTGTTGGATTGGATATTGCCGCTAGAGGAGGGTTTAATCCTAGCGCAGGCATAAGTTTGTGGAAAAAAATGCAAAATGCAAATAAAAATTCCCCTCCAGAATGGCTATCGACTCATCCTTCGGGTGATAACAGGATAAATGAAATTTCAAAAACCCTACCCAAAGTTATCCCTCTTTTCAAGAAATCTATCAAGTCCGCAAATTAAAATTACTCATAATCAATGATTAATGGCGCATGATCTGAAAATTTTTGATTCATTTCTACCCTCGCATTTACTGCTTTTGATGCAATTTTAGGTGTAGAAATTTGATAGTCTATTCTCCATCCTACATTTTTCTCTCTAGCTCTTCCTCGTTGACTCCACCAAGTATATTGCTCTTTATCAGGCTCAAGTGCTCTGAATACATCAACCCACCCAGCCTCGAATACAACTTCAGAAATCCAGGATCTCTCCTCGGGTAAAAAGCCGGAATTTTTTTTATTATTTTTCCAATTTTTTAAATCAATTTCTTTATGAGCAATATTCCAGTCGCCGCACAAAATAAATTCTCTACCAANNCTCGAGTTTTCTTNCATCCAGCTTTTTAAATTTTTTTTAAAGGCATCAAGNAATCTNAATTTTGCAGCCTGTCTATTCTGTGAAGAAGAACCTGAGGGCAAATATAAGCTTACAACTGAAAATTTAGGAAATTGAGGAATCACATCGTCAAAATCACCTCTAATTACTCTGCCNTCACAATCAAATTCTTCTTGCCCAATNCCNGTGAAAATACNNCCAGGTGGTTCTTTACTGAGTATAGAAACTCCGCTNTAGCCTGGTTTTTTTGCACAGCATAAAATACTTTTTAATTCCTTTTNGTGAACTTTCAGATTTAAATGCTGGTCCGAGAGATCTTTAAATTGTGCCTTTAGCTCTTGAAAGCAAACAAAGTCCGGGTTTTGNGTAGACAACCANCTCATCAANCCTTTTTTTTCTGCTGCTCTAATTCCATTTAANTTTAGCGTAATCACTCTTGTAACCATATAATTCCATATATGAAGAAAACATCCTCTATAATCTCAAAAAATTTGTCTTTAAAGAAAAAATTTCTACAATTTGCAATCAGCAACGGCATCTTAAGATTTGGAGAGTTTAAAACTAAAGCAGGTCGTTTATCACCATATTTTTTTGATATGGGAAANTTTTCAAACTCGAAATTGCTATATTTATTAGGAGAATATTACTCGGAGGCACTTTTAGAGGCAGAANAAAAAAGCATAAACAAANTAGATTGTTTGTTTGGACCAGCATATAAGGGCATACCTTTGATTTGTTCAATTGCAATATCATTAAATAGAAAGAATAGATTAATTGATTTTGCATACAACAGAAAGGAAGAAAAAAAACACGGGGAAAAAGGAAATTTAGTAGGAAATGTAGCCGGCAAAAATGTATTGGTAATTGATGATGTTATCTCGGCAGGNTTGTCTATCACCAAATCCATACAAATAATTGAGGAGGAAGGTGGTTATNCAGTTGGAGCTTTAGTAGCATTGGATAGAATGGAAATAGCTCCAGGCGATACAAACAAAAACGCCTTCAACGCTTCAAAAAAAATAACTTTGAAAACTGGGGTTCCACTTTTAGCTATTTCAAATATAAAAGACTTGATTGAAATTTTAAATGAGGAAAAGTGTGATGAAAGGAAGTCTCAACTTAAGATGCTAGAGAATTACTTAGACAGGTGGGGCGGCAAAACTTAATTACAATGTGTTTATCTTGGCAATTAGAAGTTCTCTTACTGTTTTAGGATTTGCTCTACCTTTAGATGCTCCCATTACCTGTCCAACTAATGAATTTAATGCCTTTTCTTTGCCGTTTTTTATTTCTTCAACCATCTTTTTGTTTTTATTTACGACGGTTTCTATAAAACAAGTTAATTCATCATTATTTTGGATTTGACTTAATCCCCTCGATCTGATTATGTCTTCAATCCCAGAGGTTTCACCATCCCACAGAATATCGAATAACTCTTTTGCGGTTTTATTAGATAAAGTTGCATCCTCTAGTTTTGCCAGCAAAATAGCAAACTCGTTGGGTTTTATTTTACTCTCAGTTATTTCTATGCCTTCTTTGTTAAGATTTGAAAAAAGTTCTCCGGCCATCCAGTTAGCTACTAGTTTTGCCCTTTTAACAGTTAAATCACTCGAGTCATCAATGCTTGATTTTTTTGATGAAGTTTTACTAAATAAATTTAGCGTCTCTTCGAAAAAACTAGTTATCGTTCTCTTGGAAATCAAAGCTTCAATAATTTCATTTTGAAGTTTATATTTGTGTTCATATTTTTCTTTTTTAACATTAGGCAACTCTGGAATTTCTTTTGCAACTTCATCAATCCATGAATTTTCTATTATTAATTTAGGTAAATCAGGGTCTGGAAAATAACGATAATCATTTGCATCCTCTTTTGAGCGCATTGCCCTAGTCTCATCCGCTTCTGGATCAAATAATCTTGTTTGTTGAACGACGATTTGTCCATTTTCTATCAAGTCAATTTGTCGCTCAGCTTCAACTTGAATTGCTCTCTCTAAAAACTTAAATGAATTGAGGTTTTTGATTTCACACCTTGTACCTAATTTTTCAGAGACGCTTCTCCTTACAGATACATTTGCATCAATTCTAAAAGAACCCTCTTGCATATTTCCGTCACAAATATCAATCCACGTTACGAGTCTATGTAATTTTTTTGCATATGCAACCGCTTCAGCAGAAGAACTCATACAAGGTTCAGTAACAATTTCCAAAAGTGGCATTCCTGCTCTGTTAAAGTCTATCCCAGAGCAACCAACAGGCAAGCTTTCAATACCTTCATGAACAGATTTACCAGCGTCCTCCTCTAAGTGGGCTCTTACAAGATCTACAGTAAAGTCATTTTCTTTGTCCAACTCAACCTCAATTTTTCCTCCAACAACAACTGGAATTTCAAATTGACTAATCTGATATCCTTTTGGCAAGTCAGGATAAAAATAATTCTTTCTTGCAAAAATTGAGTTTTGAGAGATTTTTGCATTAACAGCTAGACCAAATTTAATTGCACAAGCTACAGCTTTTTCATTAAGAACAGGAAGAACACCTGGCAAACCTGCGTCGATGAAATTAACTTGTTCATTCACATCCGAACCANACTCCGTTGAAGCTGATGAAAAAATCTTAGANGTTGTTTTTAATTGAACATGAGTTTCTAATCCAATAACAATATTCCACATTTTTTTTACCTATAAATTTGGTGAATGCGTATGCCAATCGGTGTTTTTTTGAAACATATGAGCACATTTTAGTATAAGTTTTTCCTGAAGCTTTGGACCAATTAACTGAAGACCTATTGGTCTTTTGNCATTATCAAATTCNGAAAAACCACATGGGATTGAAATTGCAGGATATCCTCCCAAACTAGCTCCAACAGTATACACATCGGATAAATATTCACTCGGAACCCCCTCAACACCAATGCTATTTTTAATGTCAGGGCTTTTATGGTGATCCCAAGCAACCGTTGGTGAAGTTGGTCCNATTATCAAATCGCAACTTTTGAAAGCCTCTTCAAAATCCATAGTAACTAATCTTCTAACTTTTAAAGCTTGAATGTAATATGCGTCATAATATCCATGAGAAAGAACAAATGTACCAACCAAAATTCTTCTTCTGACCTCCTCACCAAAACCCTCAGTTCTTGAATTAATGTAAAGTTCATTCAAACTTTTGGAGTCAATTGATCTATGCCCAAATCTCACACCATCGAAACGAGAAAGATTACTAGATGCNTCAGCGGGAGCTATCACATAGTATGCAGCAACTGCATATTTTGTTGTAGGTAAAGAAATTTTTTTAATTTTTGCACCCATACTTTCTAAGCTTTTGATACCATTTTTTACAGAAATAGCAACATCATTATCCAATGCGTCAGAAAAGTACTCATCAGGCACTCCTATATGAATACCTGTCAGAGGTTTTGAAATATTTCCACTTTCAAAAGGTATATCTAAATTTTTACTAAAACTTTCATTGGGCACACAAAGACTTGTTGAATCTTTTTTGTCAAAACCTGCCATTGCGTCCAATAATATTGCACAATCAAATGCAGACCTGGCAATTGGTCCAGCTTGATCTAAACTGGACGCATACGCTATAAGACCCCATCTTGAAACTCTTCCATATGTTGGTTTTATTCCGGTGACACCACACATTGCCGCAGGTTGTCTTATTGAACCCCCAGTATCAGTACCTGTGGAAGCTGGCACTAAACCTGCAGAAACTACAGCAGCCGAACCACCTGATGACCCGCCAGGAATTGCTCTTTGATCCCATGGGTTAAAACATTTACCGAAAGCGCAGTTCTGATTTGCTGATCCCATAGCAAACTCATCGCAACTTGTCTTACCCAAACAAATCATTCCATTTTCTGATAATCGATATACAACTTCTGCATCAAAAGGGCTCTTATAATTGGACAAAATTTTTGACCCAGCAGTTGTATTCCAGTCTTTTGTAACTAAAACATCCTTATGCATTATTGGAATGCCTGTGAGAATTCTTTTGTCGCCAGAATCAATTAGCTTTTGAGCCTTTTTAGCCTGAGATAAACTAGCCTCTTGATTTATAGAGAGGATAGCCCCAAAAGGATTGTTTTCTAGCTTAACCAAAATATCTTTTACCAACTCAACTGCACTCAACTTTCTTGTTTGAAGTAAATTTTTTATCTCATTAATTGTCAGCATTTTTTAACCATTTTCTCAATTAATCAACAACTCGAGGTACTATAAAGAAATTATTAGATTTTTGCGGTGAATTAATTAATATTTTATTGATTGAATTATCATTTAACGTTGCATCTTTACGAAGACGAAGTGTTGGATCACCAGGATGAAACATTGGCTCAATATTTTTTGTATTAGCTTTTTTAAGGATATCAACCCAAGTTACAACGGATGAAAGTTCAGAAGTTAATTTTAATTCTTCATCCTTTTTTAAAGTTAATTTTGAAAGTTGTGCAAGTTTTATAAGATGTTCTAATTGAAATTTCATTTTACAACCTTTAATTAAATTAAAAAAATTTTGATTAAACCTTATTATTACAATGTTTAGGAATTGAGGTACTCATGATTGGTTTTTTAAGTGGATATTTTTCACAAGATTTAGCTATTGATTTAGGAACTGCCAATACTCTCATCTACATGAGAGGGAAAGGCATTGTATTGAATGAGCCTTCAGTAGTTGCCATTAGACAGGAAGATGGTCCTGGTGGGAAAAAAATGATTGAAGCGGTTGGGACAAAAGCAAAGCAAATGCTTGGCAAGGTGCCCGGTAACATAGAGGCAGTTAGGCCAATGAAAGATGGGGTAATCGCTGATTTCACTGTTACTGAACAAATGCTCAAACAATTCATCAAAATGGTTCACCAAAAAAAAATTTTTTCGCCTAGCCCCAGAGTAATTATATGCGTTCCATGCGGCTCAACTCAGGTTGAAAGAAGGGCCATTAGAGAGTCTGCTCTTTCCGCAGGAGCTTCCAAAGTATACCTCATTGAGGAACCTATGGCAGCTTGTATCGGTGCAGGTATGCCAGTCGGAGAACCATCTGGTTCGATGGTAGTTGACATCGGTGGCGGCACGAGTGAAATTGGAGTCGTGTCGTTGGGGGGGCTGGTTTACTCAGCAAGTGTAAGAGTTGGAGGTGACAAATTTGACGAGGCAATTGTAAATTATATTAGAAGAAACTATGGCATGCTAATCGGTGAACAAACTGCTGAAATGGTTAAAAAACAGATCGGATCTGCTTTTCCTGGAAGCGAAGTACATGAAATGGAAGTAAGAGGTAGAAATTTATCTGAAGGAATCCCAAGATCATTTGCTGTTTCAAGTAATGAAATTCTGGAAGCTCTGACCGACCCAATTAATCAAATAGTTGTCTCAATTAAAAATGCACTAGAAAATACTCCTCCAGAACTTGCTGCTGATATTGCAGAAAGGGGGGTTGTTATAACAGGTGGAGGTGCTCTTTTGAGAGACTTAGACCGACTTCTTATGGAGGAGACAGGCTTGCCTGTCTATTTAGCTGAGGATCCATTGACTTGCGTAGTTAGAGGTTGCGGTGAAGCCATAGATAGGGTTGATGAGCTAGGACCTCTGTTAGCTACAGAATAAAAGGTGTCTTTAGCACAAACTCCACCCCCGCTTTTCAAACAAGGGGCTTCGGCTCGAGTAAGGCTTTTGGTGGCCGCTTTTACTGCATTAGTTTTGATAAATCTTGATGCTAATTTTCGTTTTTTAGAAAAAATAAGGTCTGTTGTCTTCACTGTTTTAAATCCAATTGTTGAGCTCATATTATTACCAAGAGACGGATTAATATTTGTTTCTGACCACATAAACACTATTTCCTCTTTAAACAATAGGTTATTTAGATTAGAACAAGAACAAGCTCTCAATTCTGAGTCACTTCTTGTATTGGAACAGTTAAAAAATGAAAATGCAGATTTAAGAAAATTATTAAATTTAAAATCCAATTTTTCTAACTCTTCAACTGCTGCAGAAATAAGATACAAGTTACCTGATCCTTACAGCAAGAGAATTGTAATTGATAGGGGTAGCCGTGATCAAATTAAAATTGGGCAACCTGTTATAAGTGCTGATGGAATAGTTGGCCAGATTACCCAGGTTTTTAACAACAAATCTGAAGTGACACTTCTTTCTGATTCAAATCTTTCCATACCGGTTTTTTTGCCAAGAACTAGGATTAAGGCCATTACTAAAGGTAAAGGAACTACTGACGGTTTTGAACTAAATTACACAGATCTTAGTGCTAATATTTTGATAGGCGATAAAATATTCACCTCAGGATTAGATGGGTTATATCCCCCAGGAATCATTGTTGGTGAGGTAACCAGCGTGTTAGCAGCAACTCCAGGTCAATTTCCAGTAATTAATGCTAAGCCCTCAACTCTTGCAGGAATAAAGCACCAACTTCTTATTTTAAACGTAGAGACTGAATATTAATGGATACTCCCAATCTTCTAGGAAGAAAACCAAGCAGAAATTTAATATATACGTCACTTGCTTTTGCAATGTTTTTTAATTTTATACCTTTTGGACAAGCAATTCCCATTCCTGATATGGTTGCAGTTGTTTTAGTCTTTTGGAATGCGTTTTTACCAACAAAAGTGGGATTAATGGTAGCTTGGATTCTAGGAATAATCATGGATGTTCACAGTGGCTCTTTACTGGGTCAACATGCTCTTGCCTATTCAGTGCTAAGCTACGGTGCCATTTCACTTCATAGAAGACTGTTGTGGTACTCGACTTTTTCTCAAACCATACAAATCGTACCATTGTTTGCCATATCAATGATTATAATTGCCTTCATAAGATTTATTTCTGATGGTGGAGTTGCTCCATGGTGGTATTTTTTTAGACCAATTTTTGATGGGTTTGCTTGGATAATTGTCAGTTGGATA
>NHFB01000017.1 GCA_002170285.1 Betaproteobacteria bacterium TMED100 | reverse complement strand
TGTAAAAATTGATTTAGACCAAGATTTTTTAGAAGTAAATAATAGATCTTTAAAAGTGATTCCGGGGATGACTGCACAAGTTGACATTATCACTGGAAAAAGGTCTCCTTTAGAGTATATTTTTTCTCCAATTACTAAAACTTTACAAGAGTCATTCAGGGAGAAATAATTAATTTTTAGGTAAAGTTAATTTATTTCAATTAATGGGAGAAAATATGAAAACAAATGAGCCAACTTTAACTACTGGACAAATAGCTACATGCTGGAATGATTTTGAAAAAATTGTAACTAAAGAGTTAGAAAAAGATTCAAAAGATTTTTTCAATATTCCAGTAAGCATAATTGTTAAAAGAAGAAGCAATAATCAACCAGTTGATCATTTGACAATTGAGAACATTGCAATGAATAAAATTGGAACAGAGATATGGCTTGAGTGTTATGTTGAAGATGAACAAATGATAGAAAAAGAGCCAAAAGTTGAGAAACACCTCGATGAATCTCAAAGTAAATTTGAAAAATTGGGTGTTCAACTGCGTGAAAAAAATTACAAAAAAAATAATGAGTAAATTGTCTGTTTCTAAACCGAAAACTTATTTTTTACAAATCAAGAAGCGATCATAATAATAAAGTATTAACCACACTACATATATATATATGAAAAAATTTTTATTTTTTATTTTACTAATTTCTTTTTATACTCATCTATCAAGCAAAGAAGTTTANTATTGNTCNGGACAAGCCACAATGTGCATCAGGAATATAGATGGCGTTTGGAGGGCAGATGTTTGTAACTCTGAAAAATTTATTTTTGAGTTTAATGATGACTATACAAATCTNACTTACAATAAAAGAGTACGTGATAAATCTGGTAAAAATCTTAAAATAACAGAACGCCTTGTATGTAAAGAAGTTGAAAGTGTCTCTTCTTCAAGAAATAAACAATTGTTATCTGAAAGCAATGGAAGAATAACTTGTATTGATTTTGATGGTAGTCAACTAGGTATTCCCGAGGTTTTAGAAGAAGTAATTCATTTTTCAAAAAATAAAAAAAGGTTTTCAATGTACCCCATGCACAGTCACTCTTATTTGATGAATGGAAAACAAACTGATTTTGTAACATTTGGGACGTGTTCAAAGTATAATTAAATTAATAATTTGGACGTTCAAAATAAACTATATTTGTACTCCGTGAGCAGCAGTGTAAATTTTTTTGTATCGTTTTTAAAACGATGATCACGTTTTATAATAAACCTTTTAAGTCATAAATTCTAATTTGATTAATCACTTATTTCTAATATCGTCTTGAATACCTTCTAAAAGATCAAGCAACCAACCACTCTTAGTCGAAAACATTTTTACTATCGAGTAGTAGAAAAAAAAGTTTGCAATTAATATGGATCCAAGCAATAAAATTACCAAATATTCAAATGCATTCATAGTGAATTCTCCATAAATTTAACTTGATACAAGTCCTGTTTAAAAAATTTAATAAACCCTTACAATCAAAAATTTAATCTTATTATCATAAATTCTAATCTATATAACCAACCATACTTCAATTCAAGTAGAAGTAATAACATTTTTGTTGGTTCACAGGATGGAGTAATAGTACTATGTTGTGATGGAAAATATCACTAAATTAGATACTGAAACCGACTTACCAAAAAACTTTTATTTAAATAATCAAATAAAAGAATTATTTNACATAGTGGAAAATAAGAATAAACATTTTCTTTTGACTGGAAAAGCCGGAACCGGTAAATCAACTTTTATNGAATATTTAAGGATTAATTCTAAAAAAAAATTACAAATACTNGCTTTTACAGGTATTGCTGCTCTTAAGGGAAAAGGAAGAACAATTCATTCTTTTTTTGAACTTCCTCACAGAATTTTAAATAAAAAAAAAGATTTTAAAGTTTTAAAAAATAATGCATGGATTAATAAACTTGATCTAATTATTGTTGATGAGGTTTCGATGGTGAGGGCAGATTTAATAGATGCAGTGGATCAATGTCTCAGAATAAATAGAAAAAAAGATATGCCTTTTGGGGGTGTTCAAATGCTTTTTGCTGGAGATGTTTTTCAAATGCCGCCAATTATAAACACTCTAGAAAAACCGGTCTTATTAAAATATTACCCAGATGGACCATATTTTTTTAATTCTAAATCTTATTTAAAAATAAATCCAAGCTATATTGAATTCAGGAAAGTTTATAGACAAAAAGATAAAAGATTTGTTGAAGCACTTGAAGATGTTCGAAGAAATAGAATAACTCCAAAACTTTTAAATTATTTTAATCAAAGAGTTGTTACTAACTTTAATGAAATTCCTTCAGGATTAATTATCTTAGCTCCTACAAATTTAAGGACTTATCAAATTAATAATACAAAACTTAATGAATTAAATACCCAAAAATTTGCGTTTGAAGCGACAATATCAGGAAATTTCAATATTAGCGATATGCCTACGGAGAAGAACCTTGAATTAAAAGTTGGTGCACAAGTTATGATGATCAAAAACGACCGNAGTGGTCGTTGGGTAAATGGAACTTTGGCATATGTTGTCAAGTTAAATGAAAATACAGTAGTAGTCAAAATTGGAAATAAATTACATCAAGTCGAAGAGGACTTATGGGAGAAATGGGATTATAAAGTTGTTGAAAAAAAATATGAACCANAAGTGATTGGAACCTTTACTCAATATCCCATAAAATTAGCTTGGGCTGCTACTATTCATAAATGTCAGGGGCAAACTTTTGAAAATGCGGTAATTGATTTTGATAGTGGTGCATTTTCTCACGGAATGGTATACGTTGCATTAAGCAGAGTTAAATCTCTAAACGGATTGTTTTTAATTAGAGCATTAGAAAAGCATGACGTGGTATTTGATCAAAAAATAAATAAATTTGTATCGCAAAACGAATTGCTACTATAAGTTAGTTGAGTTTCACTTTAAATAGATCTAAACTTATCANTAATAAAGCTTTATCACTCTTGTNTTTGTATTTAGATTTTGGTTTTTTTANTGTGATATTTTTTAAAAAGGTTAATTAGTGGTGCTTACTTATGTTTGAGTTAATAAGAGAGAGAAAAAAATTATTATTAATTTTGCTTCTNTTGTTGGTTATTCCCCCTTTTGTTGTTGTTGGTGCTTGGGACAGAATTAGTCCTGGAACAGGAACTGTTGTTGCCAGCGTGAATGGGAAAGATATATATCAAAGACAATGGGAGGTTGCACATCAAGAGCTAGTTGATGATATTAAACAAAGTATAGGTCAAGATATTCCTGAGGAAATATTAAACTCACAATCAGCTAAAAAAGTAACTTTAGATGAGATGATAAATCAGGAGATTTTGCAAGTCGTAACAAAGGATTTAAACATTTATGTCCCAAATATCGCAGTCAAATCAGTAATTCGCTCCATTCCTCAGTTTCAAACTGATGGAAAGTTTGATTTAAAAAAAGCTCAAGATTTTCTAAAAAAAAGAGGAACCAGATCAGATATTTTTGAAGCAAGTGTTAGGAATGATTTAGCATTACGAACGATACCAGCTGCTATTTCTGATACTGCTTTTGTTCCTAGGTCTGTGGCCAGGAAAATAGCTCAAGCAGAAAATGAAGATCGCAAAATTAGGGTGAAGTTTTTTTCTTCGTTAAGTTATGAAAAAGATAGTTCAGTATCTGACGAAGAAGTTGAAAATTTTTACGATCCTAAAAATAAAATGTTTCAAATACCTGCTCGTTATGATGTTGAGTTTATTTTGATTAATGAATCAGATCAACTTGAAGAAATTGCAAATTCTGTTTATGAAGANAGTGATAGTTTGGATCCAACATCTACAANTTACGACTTAAAAATTCGCAANGCAAATGGATTGACTTTTNATCAGTTGNTGATAGACCCATCCTTATCTAATGACGAATTAAGCGCACTCAATAGTCCAAAGTTTAGAAAAGCATTTANAAATGTTGAAGTAATACAGGATGGTAGAAATACAGATTTATTAGAAATTAACTCTAAATTACACATTTCTGCAAGATTAGTTAAGAAGTATGAGTCAAAACCTATCGATTTCGAGGTTGTGAAGCCTCAAATTGAATCNGAATTAAAGTTAAAAAAAATGTCAATATCTGCTAATAANGCTGCAGATGAGTGGCTGGAGTCCTATAATTCCTCTGATGAAAATANTCAAAAAAAATTCTTNTCTCAACTTTCTAAGCCTATGAAAATAAGTAGGAATAATTTTTCACCNTCAAGTCTTGGTAAATACGAANCTGCTCTTACTGGTAAAAACGAAGAAATTTTTGATTATAAATTTGTAGTGAATAATATGAAGGTTATTGATCTTGGAAGAAATGGCTCAATCGTCATCTATTTAGAATCATCACAAATTCCAGCACCTTCTTCCTCGGTTGTTATCGAAACTCTTCCCACAATTTATTCTAATTTAAAAAATGTTGATTCTAGTGTTTCATACAAGGGTTGGTTAAACCAAGCTCAATCAAACATAACTGTAGAACGTCACTTTAATCGTTTAGTTTCTTCTAACACTTCTGAGTAATTTATTGGCTGAGTGTCTTTCATGTATATGATTTTAGCTTCTGATAGTTTGGTAAAATTCTTATTCATTGATTTCTTATAAGCTGGATCATAGTGTTTTATTAATAAATCCTTAACTAATTTATTTAAATTTTCAGGATCATCCAAATTCTCTGTACATATGTTGTTGTTCAACTTATTTACCTTGATCAATTTTTGTAGAATTTTTTTCAACTCAATTGTATCTTTTGTTAGGTGAATATATTCTTCGCGAAGTAATTTAACCCTTTCAATTTCTGAAGTTTCAATCCATATACAATTAGACTGTCGCATAAGTTTAATTAATGATTCAGGTATTTGAATATCCCCAATTTTTTTACTCTCTGACTCCACAAATATTTTCCTGTTAACTTCAAAGCTTTTTAGTTTATTAAGCAATAAACTATCAAACATTTTTTGAGAGGGTTGATTTATAGACGGAATTCCACCAAGTAGTGAACCTCGGTGAAGTGCTAAACCCTCAAGGTCTAAAACTTGCTCTTTTTTAGACTTAAGGTAATCTAGAAATTTTGTTTTCCCCGAACCTGTCAATCCACAGACTACAGATAAAGTTAAGTTGTTAACGTACTCTGGTATACAGTTTAATACATATTTTCTATATGCCTTGTATCCACCATCAAGTACCAATACTTTCCAGCCTATTTTTTCTAAAACATGACTTACAGACTTACTTCTGTCGCCTCCACGCCAACAGTAAATAACAGGTAGCCACGATTTAGGCTTATCTTTCCAAGTGTTTTCAAGATAAACAGCAATATTTTTACAAATTAGTGCTGCTCCAATTTTTTTGGCTTCAAAAGAGTTCTGATTGTAAATTTTGCCTACTTCAGCTCTTTCTAGGTTATTTAAAGCTGGGAAGTTTAAGGCACCAGGTATATGATCAATTGAGTATTCATAAGGAGACCTTACGTCAATTAACTCATATGTGATATTTTCGCTGTTATAATAATCAGAAATATTTATTAGGTTTTTTTGCATTTTCTAAGTGGTGACTATATGAAAGTTTATAATTTACAATGTGAAGATGGACACTCTTTCGAAGGTTGGTTTCGTTCTGAAGATGATTTTATATCACAAAACAAGAAAGGACTTTTTTCTTGCCCAATATGTGAAAATAGCAATATAAGTCGAGTCCCATCTGCGGCTCATATTCAATCTAATAAAGCTAAAGATTCTGGAATTAATAAAAATAATTCTATTAGTCATGAAGTGCAAAAAAAATTAGTTGAAGTCGCAAAACAAATTTTAAAAGATTCTGAAAATGTGGGNAGCCGATTTGCTGAAGAAGCAAAAAAAATTCATCGTAATGAATCTGAAATGAGGTCAATTCACGGCACAGCAACGCTTAAAGAATCTCAA
This sequence comes from Betaproteobacteria bacterium TMED100, assembly GCA_002170285.1. Classification (GTDB taxonomy): domain Bacteria; phylum Pseudomonadota; class Gammaproteobacteria; order Burkholderiales; family Burkholderiaceae_A; genus UBA7377. The sequence goes on along the minus strand of NHFB01000017.1, from coordinate 8,403 downwards.
GAACTTAAGGATGAAGGCATAGATATATTGACATTGCCACTTGATGTAATAAGAAAAAAACCTACAAGTATTCAGTAGAACCATATTCAACCTACCTAAAAGTATCTTCAAAGTTTTTTTCAGAAAATCCTACTATCAATTGTTGTCCAAATTCAATTATTGGCCTTTTCATAACTAAAGGTTGCTTAATGATAAGATTTTTTGCAGATTTACAATCTACTATTTTTAATTTATCATCATCTGACAAAGCCCTCCAAGTTGAACTATTTTTATTTATGATTTTTTCCCATGAAATTTTTTTTAACCAAATATTTATCTCGGCATCTTGAAGTTTTCTAGATTTAAGATCAATGAAATGATAATTGATTTTATTTGCTATTAGCCATTTAGTTGCAGATCTTACCTTATCGCATGTTTTGATTCCGAATAAATTAATATTCATTTTCAGAATTTAATCTTCACGAAGTAATTCATTAATGGCGGTTTTATTTCTTGTCTGTTCATCGACTTGTTTGACGATAACTGCGCAATTCAAATTCGCATTACCAACTGATGATGGAAGACTTCCAGCTACAACTACACTTCCTTCTGGTATTCGACCGTATGTGATTTCATTAGTTTTTCTGTTATAAATTTTTGTTGATTGTCCAATAAAAACACCCATTGAAATAACACTGTTTTTTTCAACAATTACCCCTTCGACAATTTCAGACCTAGCACCAATAAAACAATTTTCTTCAATAATTGTTGGGTTTGCTTGAAGTGGTTCTAAAACACCACCTATACCAACGCCTCCAGACAAATGAACATTCTTTCCAATTTGAGCACATGAACCAACAGTTGCCCACGTGTCCACCATTGTTCCAGTATCAACAAAAGCGCCTATGTTAACAAAAGAGGGCATTAGCACTGTATTTTCAGCAATAAAACTACCATGTCTCACAGTAGCGCCAGGCACAACTCGAATTTTTAAACTTTGAAATTCATCATCAGTGTAAGCTGAAAATTTCGTAGGAACCTTGTCATAATACTTTATATCTTGACAAGAAATAATTGAATTTTTTGTATATTTAAAACTTAATAGAACTGCTTTTTTAATCCATTCATTGACTTTCCAGTTACCGTTTATTCTTTCTGCTACTCTAAGNGAGCCNTTATCTAATTGAGAAATGACTGAATTAACTGCATCAATGTATTCACTTGACTTNACATCATGATCCCATGCATTGTTTATTGTTTTTTCTAGGTCTTGTAAGTTGGTTTCAATACTCATATAGTCAGTCCAATTCTAATTTATATTTTATCTAAAATTCTTGAGTCTGTTGGAGTCCATGTTTCTTTTATATTTTCTGCCTCTACGGTTGTATATATCCCACCCCTTACAAACCATTTTGCTTGAATTTTTATTACTCTGGGATGGAGCTTATGAACTAATTCGTCAAAAATTTGGTTAGTAACCGCTTCATGAAAAGCACCTCTGTTACGAAAAGACCATAAATATGTTTTAAGTGATTTTAATTCAACATTTAGCTTGTCAGGAACGTAGTTGATGAATAAATGAGCAAAATCAGGTTGATCAGTAAGTGGGCAAAGACAGGTAAACTCNTGAGTTTCAAATCTAACAATGTAATCCCTATCAATGTTTGGATTTTTGAAAGTTTCTATTTCTGATGTAGGATTTAAAGGCATTTATAGTTTAGNATTGAAAAAAAGTTAAAAGTTTTAGATTTTTTTTAGATTATTTATTAACCTAAACTTTAGTAATTCGATGTTAGCATATCGTTAAATATATTTTTAAAATTTAAAACAATTAGGTGTTTAATTACTCTTTTGCAACTAACTAAAATAAAGCTNTCAGGCTTCAAATCTTTTGTAGAAAAAACAGAAATAAATTTCTCTTCAAGAAGAACGGGTATTGTTGGTCCAAACGGATGTGGCAAATCAAATATAATTGACGCGGTTCGTTGGGTTTTGGGAGAATCAAGGGCCACAGAACTCCGAGGTGAATCTTTACAGGATGTGATTTTTAGCGGTTCATCGACGCGTCACAAAGCTGGAAGAGCGAGTGTTGAGCTTTTTTTTGATAATCCAGATGGTAAGATTTCAGGACCGTGGGGCGAATTTGCTGAGATTTCAGTCAAACGAACTGTTACTAGTGATGGTCAATCTAATAGTTTTATTAATGATAGGAATGTAAGAAGAAAAGACATTCTAGACTTATTTCTTGGAACGGGCTTGGGACCGAAATCATACGCTATTATCGGTCAAGGCATGATTGGAAAAATTGTAGATGCGAAACCTGAGGAGCTTAGAGTATTTCTAGAGGAAGCATCAGGNGTTTCAAAATACCGGCAACGTAAAAAAGAAACTGAGACCCGTTTGTCCGACGGAAGAGAGAGCATGAGTCGTGTCTCTGATTTGATTAATGAATTAGAGCANCGAACTAAAAATNTGGAATCACAAGCTGAAATTGCTCAAGTCTTTCGGGAAAAAAACGAGTCCAAAAAAGATCTTCAACTATTTTTACTTTGGAAGAAAAAAAATTCTTTAACTAGTTTAATTAGTAAATGTGAAAAAGAATTAGATCAAGAAAAATTAGAGTGTGAAAAAATACTTGCAACAATTAACACCGTTGAGCTTGAAATTGCGTCTAATAGAGAAAAAGCTGATACTTTACAAAAAGATTTAGACAGAGACAATCAGCACTATTTTAAAATNAATAATGAAATAACTAAACAGGAAAATCAAAATCAACTTCTTAAAGAAAAGATTTTGCATGCACAAGAGATTCTAAATAGTACCTCATTAATGATCAACAACGTTGAAACATCAATAGATTTAGAAAAACAAAATTTAACAAAACATGATGCAAAGTTAAAGAAATCAGAAGTTCTTATCCTTGAAAAATCAACTCAATTAAGGGATTTTAAAAATAAAATAAGTCCNACTGAAAGTTTACTGAATAAATTGCAAGTTGACTATACAGAGGCAAGGGCTGAATTTGCTGTTTTGGAGTCCGAAAAACTAAATTACGAGGGCCAAACTAGAGCTCTACAAGAAACAAAAGGAAAACAAATTGATAAAATTGATGAGTTAACTTCTGAATTAAATTATATCGAGAATGAAAGTGTATTACTGTCACAAATTAAGGATCTTGAAGAATTCAGCAATATTAAAAATATTGAAGCCCTTGAGGCAAAAAACAATGTACTGACTATTCAAAACAAACAAGAAAACGCTCAATCGAAATTTCAACAAGCAAATCTTGAATATTCAAAGGTAGATAAGGAGTTTCACGCACTTTCGGCAGAATTTGCAGGATTGATCTCTATTCAAAAAAAAATGCTTGACCTNGATACTCTTGATAGTTGGCTAGAAAAAAATAATTTATCCTTTCTACCTTCTCTCGTTTCACTTTTAAAAGTTAATCCTAAATGGGAGATCGCTGTTGAGTCAGTTTTAAAAAATAAGTTAGGCTCGTTACAAATTGATTCATTGGANAANTTATCAAATTTAACTCTTGAAAAGCCACCAGTAAACGTCTCCTTCTTCACTACTGATAATTTTACAAATGAAAATAAATTTTTTACTGATATTGAGGGTTATGAAAANTTGTCTTTAGCCATTGAATCTGAAAACAATGCATCAAGAATTGTTAGTGAAATATTAAAAGATTATCTGTGTATTANTGACACTAAAGCNGCTATCAAAAACCAGTATAAACTTGATTATCATTCAAAATTCATAACTCCTGAGGGTAATATTATTGGAAAGTTAGATCTTTTTTTTCAAGGAAAATCATCATCATCTAGTTTGTTGAGTCGTGAAGAAAAAATAGAATCAATAAAAAAAGAATTAAAGAATCAAGAGATAAGAAAAAAAGAATTTTTTTCTTATCTTAGTACTTGCAAAGCCGACTTAGATGTTTCATCCAGCNATCTTGAAAAAGCTAGAGAAAATACCACAAATTGTGTACAAGAAGCTCACAANGCTGAACTTAAACTTGTAGTNCTCAGAGAGAAATCAGATAGTATTAATCAAAAAAAACAAAGCCTNTCAAAAGACCTAGANTCAGTAACCTATGAATTAGAAACAACAAAATCAGAAATTCTATTGATTGCCAGAAAAATGACGCAAAATAAAGAGGATATAGACTTATCTCAAAATAGACTTGAAACAATTGATCAAAAACTTTCTGTGACAACACTTGATCTCTCTGGCTTGAATGAAAAGTTTAAAAAATTAGAGGATGATTTGCAATATTTAAAACTTGATCAAAGGTCTATCATTGAGTCAAGAGGAGCAATTGTAAAAAGAATTGAAGATTTTGAATCAGCTAAAATTAAATCAATATCAAATAAAGATAATGCCAATAAAGAAATTATCAATTTGGAAAAAACTATTGAAGAAAATACAATCGGTCATTTACTTGATAACCAAAAGTCTATTGAAGAGAAATTAAAAGATAGCAGAAATCTGCTTGAGTCTAAAAATCATGAAACACGTAATCTTGATGAAAAGCGATTAGGATTGGAGAGAGATATCTCACCACTAAGAGAAAAAATTACAAATTTCGAAATGGAAAAATCTCGTTTGCATGGTGTATTAGAGGAGTTAAATGAGCAGTTCTTAGTATCCGGTTTAGATAAACCTGACATGCAGACTAAAATCATTGAAAAAAGTAAAAATTACGAGAAGTTGTCTACAGACAATATAGAAAAACAAATAAACAAGCTCTCTCAAGAAATGGACAGTTTGGGAATGGTAAACCTTGCCGCAATTGAAGAACTTAATGAGGTAGTTGAAAGGCGTAATAACTTTCTTACACAATTGAATGACTTAGAAGATGCTGAAAGAGAGCTATCACAGGCAATTAAAAGAATGGATGCCGAAACAAAGGATCAGCTAAATAAAACATTCAAGCTGGTTAATGAAAATTTAAAATTATTTTTTACAAGTCTTTTTGGTGGTGGTCACTCTAAATTAATTTTTTTGGAAAATGATATTTTAAACTCAGGCATTAATTTAATGGCACAGCCACCTGGAAAAAAAATTACAAGAATTCAACAGCTTTCTGGCGGAGAAAAGTCTTTAGCTGCAATTGCCTTAGTTTTTTCTTTTTTTAAACTCAACCCGGCGCCATTTTGTATCTTAGATGAGGCAGATGCAGCTTTGGATGAAGCTAATACTGTTGGTTTGAATAATCTTCTAACAGACCTATCGAATATAACTCAATTTATCTTTATTACTCATAACAAAACACTTATGGAAATAGCTGAACAATTAATTGGGATTACCATGCAAGAATTAGGAGTATCCAGAGCAGTCAATGTTGATTTAAAATCTGCCGAAACTTTAGTAGAGGAAGTAGCGTAGGAGATGGTCAGTGGTGACCAATTTAATAAATTTTATCGACAATGATTTTTTTAAATTGTTTTTTGTTTTGCTTTCAATTGCTGTTTTATTTGTTTTTATAAAAAACTATTTTGAAAAAAGAAAACTAGAAAAAAGAATATTTTTTAGTGAATCTACAAATGACTTGTATGAGGATAATTTTCAACATTTTAACGTCCACTCAAAAATTGAAGTCCACGCCGAAAACCTAAACCCAAATTTTGAATTAATTGCAAAACTAGAATGTATAAGCCAAGGTAGATTTCCAAAAACCGCAATCTTAAAACTTGAAAATTTTATTAGAATAGGGCAGAAATCAATTCGGTTAAGTGACAGAATTTTAGGTTCACTAGGAAATTCAAGAGCCTTCTACGTTGGTATACTCTTGGCTAATCGTCATGGATCACTCTCGTTGATAGAACATATTGAGTTTTCGGATGCACTAAAATCGATAGCCAACGAGTTTAACTTAAAATTAACAATTGACGAGTATGCTGATATTGTAAAAAAATTAAAACCTTTAAAATCGAAAATTAGTGAGCTGGACGGCAAATTAGTTTTGACTATTAAATTTAATGAGTGCCCCTCTAAGTTTGCTATGGATGGATTTGCTGAAAAATTTAATTTGGCAAGATATGCAGAAAATAGATTTGCAAAAGTCAATAAAATTGGNAGTCCAGAATTTACTATAGTCCCTGCTGATTATGTATATGATCTAAATNTAATNATGGATTTACCTCGTGTTGAAAATCCTGACAAAGTTTTCAAGACNATGTATGAAATTGCTGAATGGCTAGTTTTTCAGTTTGAAGGTTGTATTATTGATAAAAATGGAAATCAATTAAGCATGAACTCTAAATCAATAATTTCTAATCAAATTTCGAATAAAATACATTTATTAAACAAATTTGGTCTTCCGCCTGGTGGAAATCTGTCTATGAGAGTTTTTAATTAATGACAATGAAGAAAATCAAAGATTCATTATCCGACTTCATAAAATTAAATAATGAAATTAAAAAGCACCAAAAAGCCTATCATAATGACGATCAACCAGTTATTTCTGATGAACACTATGATTTACTCTGTAAAAAATTAAAAACTTTAGAAAATAACTTAGATGTTGATCACAAATCTGCGCTTGAAAATATTGGATACAAACCAAAAAATATATTCAAAAACATTCCACATAAAAAACCTATGCTGTCTCTTGATAATGTTTTCAAAAAAGAGGAACTAGAAAATTTTTTTTCCAAAGTAAAACAAAATACAAAAACTGAAGCAAAAAGCGAGGACAGCTTCTTATATTCTGTTGAGCTTAAATTAGATGGTCTAGCACTAAGTCTTGTTTATGAAAATAGTAATTTAGCTTACGCAGCAACTAGAGGCAATGGGCTTATTGGTGAAGACGTAACAGCTAATATCTTAACAATAAACGAAATACCAAAAACACTTAAACTCAAAAATAGTTCAAACAGAATGTATGATCTACCACGATCATCGGTTATTGAAATTAGGGGTGAAATTTTTATTAGAAAAAAAGATTTTGTGTTGTTAAATAAAAAACAATTATCAAATAATCTTAAGGTTTTCTCTAACCCTAGAAATGCAGCAGCAGGTAGCATTAGACAATTGGATCCAATGGTTGTTTCAAATAGACCATTAAAATTTTTTGCCCATGGAATAGGATTTTCAAATCCAGATATTTTAAAAAAAATACGCAATCAGTCTGATCTTTTGTTTTGGTTCAGTTCTTTGGGTTTGCCAGTTTGTGATATCAAAAAATCATTTCTCAAAGCTGATGAAGTATATAATTTTTTAGATCACATTCGGGAAAATAAAAATAATTTCGACTTTGAAATTGATGGGGCAGTTATAAAATTAGAAAGTTTAAATTTACAAAAATATATTGGCAACACTTCAAGAGCTCCAAAATACTCCGTAGCATATAAATTTCCATCCGAAATTGTTGAAACTAAACTTTTACAAATTGACATACAAGTCGGTAGAACTGGAACACTAACGCCNGTTGCNAAGCTAAAGCCTGTTCAAGTNGGTGGTGTTGTTGTCTCTAATGCNAGTCTTCATAATGAAGATGAATTGATTAAAAAAGATTTACAAATTGGCGATACTGTTTTGTTAAGACGTGCCGGAGATGTAATACCCGAAGTTATTGGTTCAGTTAGGAGATCCGAAAGAAGAAAATCTGAGTATTTTGTAATGCCTAAAAATTGTCCTGTATGTGGCTCATTGGCCATTAGAGAGAAAGGTGAATCTGTAAGAAGATGTTCGGGTGGAATGAACTGTCCAGCTCAGAAAACTCAAGCATTAATTCATTTCGTTGGCAAAAACGCTTTAAATATTGATGGTTTCGGAGAAAAACTTGTGGTTCAGTTAGTAAAAAAAAATCTATTGAATTCTTTTGCAGATATTTTTAAGCTCAATGTAAAAGTCCTTGCATCACAAGATAGAATGGCTGATAAATCTGCAAGAAATTTGATTGAGGAAATAGAAAAAGCAAAAATAACACCACTTGACAAAGTCATCAACGGTTTGGGAATTCGTCATGTTGGCGAAAGAACATCATATGAACTTGCAAAAAAATTTCAATCTTTAAAACAATTATCTGAAGCAAGTGTTGAAGAATTTGAATCGACAAATGACATCGGCCCTATTGTAGCCAAGTCAATTGAATTATTTTTTTCTAAAAACAAAAACAGAAACTCAATACACGAATTGTCAGAGATTATGTATTTTAAAACCTTTGACGATAGCAAGAAGTCCAGTGTTAAAAATTCAAGTATCAACAAGAAAAACAAATTATTTCTTAACCAAAATATTCTTGTAACGGGTACTGTTAACTCATTAAGCAGGGATAAATTAAAAAAAATTATAGAAAATAGTGGTGGAAGACTTTCTAAATCTGTTTCTAGAAAAGTTAATCTAGTCGTCATAGGTAAGTCAGCTGGTTCCAACGCACAGAAAGCACTTGCTTTAGGTTTAAAAACAATT
>NHFB01000016.1 GCA_002170285.1 Betaproteobacteria bacterium TMED100 | reverse complement strand
TTTGAGTTAAGGATTGAAGATTGAATTCAGGTGCTTTTTTATTAATCCTAACGGAAGGAATAAGAGAGGGATCTTTTCCAAGACCAAAAAAGAAAACAATAATTAATAATGTTAGTAATGATAAAGGAAACCAAACCCTTAAGTAATTCATTGGAGTCTAGTTCAAAGGTTTGGTTTGAGATATATCAGGAACCAATTTTTCGGAATTAATAGCATTTGGTTCGGGTACTGTTTTAGAACTTAAATCAGATTTTTTTTGCTTCAGGTATCGTTTATCAAAAATTGCCAAACCACCACCTAAAGCCATTAAAAAACATCCAACCCAAACCCACGCCATCATTGGTTTAAAGCTTGCACGAATAGTCCAAGAAGCTTCAAGGGACGAACTGTCTTTTGTGCTGGTTGTAGTTGGCTCACCTAAAGAGACATAAAAATCACCGAAAAAACCGTATAAAATTGAAGCTTCAGTCATTGGATCGTCACTTCGTAAATATTTTCTTTTTTGGGGCATTAATAAATGAATTTCTTTTGAGTTTTCCTTAGCTAATTCAAAAAGCCCTTCTACACCCGAATAGTTAGAGCCAGATATTGGCCTTACTCCGATAAATTTCAAATTATGATCGCCAATACTTTGAATTTGGTTTGGCTTCATAACAATATCTTTTTCAATTTGATAGGTCATAACAAAAACAACACCAGCGGTAAATATTGCAACTCCTGAATGAGCAATTATCATGCCCCAATATGCAGCACCAAGTTTTTTTATTCTTGTTGTGATAAGTGCTGATTTAGCATCCTGGTTTTCGATTGCATGTTTTTTCAATATTTGAAGTCTTTGAAAGGCCGAGTATAAAGTACTTATAAATAAAATTAATGCTCCCATCAACCCTAAAGAGGCACTAATACTAGTGTTACTTTTATAAAGCATAAAAAATACCGCAACTACCACTGAGACTAATATGGGAACAAATAAAGTTTTGATCGCAGGCAATAAATGTGCATCCTTCCAAATTATTCTAGGAGCAATGCTCATAAAGAAAACTGCTGGCAGTAGGATTGGAGAAATGACGCTGTTAAAATAAGGAGGTCCGACAGACATTTTTCGACCAGTTATGACCTCAGCTATTAATGGATAAAGAGTCCCGAGCATTACAGCAGCAAGAGCACCAGCCATTATAATATTATTTACAAGTAGAAGACTTTCTCTTGAAATAGGCGAGAAAGTTTCTCCCATTCCTAATTTTTTTGTTTTTATGCCATAAAGAATAAAAGCTGATCCAACTATCAAAGTTAGCATTATTAGAATAAACACTCCACGAGTTGGGTCACTTGCAAAGGAGTGTACTGAGGTTAAAACACCAGATCTAACTAAAAAAGTTCCAAGTAAAGAGAACGCAAAGGCTGTGATTGATAATAAGACGGTCCAACTTTTAAGAGCATTTCTTTTATCAGTTACTGCAAGAGAATGCATTAGTGCAGTACCTGCAAACCAGGGCATGAGTGATGCATTTTCAACAGGATCCCAGAACCACCATCCACCCCAACCAAGTTCTCTGTAAGCCCACCAACTTCCAAGCAAAATACCTAAAGTCAGAAAAGCCCATGCAGCATTAGCCCAAGGTCTACACCATTTAGCCCATGTTGAATTGATTTTTCCTTCTAGTAAAGCTGCAACGGCTAATGCAAAACAAACTGAAAAACCAACGTATCCCATGTACAACATAGGAGGGTGAATTATCATAAATGGGTCTTGTAATAATGGATTCAAATCCCTACCAGCAATTGGAGCAGGAAAAATTCTACCGAAAGGATTAGATGTTAGCAGCAAATATAAAAGAAAGATGCCTTGAAGGAGTAATAAAATAGAAACGACTCTAATTTGAAACCTGTTGTCAAGTGGTTTAGAGAAAATTGCTACTGCACAAGTCCAGGCCGATAACATTAACACCCACAATAAAAAAGAACCTTCATGAGAACCCCAAGTTGCTGCTAACTTGTATGGTAATGGCAATAAAGCGTTAGAATTTTGAGCAACTAATAAAACCGAAAAATCACTAACTGCAAAAAGATTCATAAGTAAAATAAAAGTAATCAGTATGAGCACATTAACTAAAACTGCTGTTTGTGATAATGACTTTCTGACAGATAAAACATTTATGTTTTGACTAGTTGAAGTCACCAAGAACAATCCTCGGCAGCCATAAAATACACATACAACTAACGAAAAAGATAAAAGTAGTTGTCCTAGCTCAGCAATCATTTGTATTACCTAAAAAATTAATCTGCATTGTATGAGTTACCTAATTTTGGAGGCATGTAGTCTTCGTCATGCTTTGCCAAGATTTCAGTAGATTTAAATACCCCATCTTCAATTCTTCCTTGGGCAACTACCCCTTTTCCTTCTTTAAAAAGATCAGGGACTACTCCAGTGTAGTTGACGGGTATTACATTATTTTTATCGTCTATAACTTTAAACTTTATTTCAAGAGAATCCTTAATTCTCTCAATAGATCCAGATTTAACCATGCCGCCAAGTCTTATGGGACGGTCAGTAGGTGCTTCACCCTTCAATATTTGGCTGGTTGTGTAAAAAAATACAAGATTCTCTTCAAATGCTTTAATGACAGCAAAACATGTGAATGAGAAAACACAGATTAAACTCAAAATCCAAAATAATCTTTTGTAACGTTTAGCGTTAAATAACATTATTAATTAATCCAAATATTCATTATCTTCTTTGAGTTGATTTTTTACGTCTTGTTCCCTTTTATTAGTATTAAAATACGAAAAAAAATAATCCAATAGGATAATAATTACAGTTAATGCTATAGATACGAACAGCACTTCTTCGTGACTCATTTTAGTTATTACCAAGTATTTTTGAAGGCCAGTTAGCTGTGGATTGTCTGGAAATTAAAAGTCCTTTTGCCCTGAGTAAAACTATAGAAAAGCAAATAAGCCAAAAACTTGCACTGCAAAGGAAAAGGGCAATCTTTATCTCGGGCGATACAGATGCCGAAGTTGCACCTAAAGAAAACCCTTGGTGAAGAGTATTCCAAAAAATAACAGAAAAATAAATCAATGGAATATTAAAAGTACCAAAAACAATCATTAAAGATAGAGCTTTGTCAGTTTTTTCTTCATCTTCGATCATGTTAGCAACAGCTATTAATCCTAAGTAGATAAATAATAGTAATAGTTCTGTAGTTAGTCTTGCATCCCATACCCAATATGTTCCCCATGTGGATTTGCCCCATAATGATCCAGTAACAAGTGTTAAAATCGTCATCCAAGCACCAGTTGGTAAGACAGATCTCATCATAACTGCNGAAACGTCAGTTCTCCAAATCCAAAAAATAATTGCATAAATTGNTNCTATTAAGTACAAGAACATTGACATCCATGCTGATGGAACATGTACATAAATNACTTTGTAAACTAGCCCTTGCTGTGCATCTATTGGAGTTGAAATCAAAGCGTAAGCAATACTCAAAATAAAAAGTAATAACCCTAAAACACCTAAGACAATATAGGCTTTTGAAGCAACAGAGAAAAAAATTGGAGGTGATGCTATTTGCAACAGTTTTTTTAACATANNATCANTCCAGTGAAATCTTAAGCAACTTGGCACAAATTTTTGGGAAAACTAGCAAAGTTAAAATTGAAAATCCAAGCAATACGAATATAATATTTGAAGGATCTTGTCCATCAACAACAGTTCTAACAGATGCAGTTCCAAAGATTAAAATTGGCACAATGCTCGGAAAAGCCAATAACCCTATAATTATTTGAGCTTGACGTGCCATAAGAGCAAGAGCAGAAAACAAGGCTAGCATCATTGCAAGGCTCAGACTTCCAACAAGAAGACTCATAGCAAGAATTAAAATTGGATACAAATCCATGTNATAGAGATTTGCAAGTGGAACCGCCACAATTGAGAGAGGTACCCCAACAACCATCCAGAAAAGTAAGCTTTTAACTGTACAGTATGTTGTTAGTGATCTTTCTGAGCTTATAATTTGTTCCAACGCACCGCAGTTCTTTTCAGGCTCAAATAAACGAGAACAAGTCACGGTCATAACTAAAAAAACTCCTGTGTATATAATTCCTGCAGCGATATTTTTAAGAATGGTTCCATCGTAACCAATACCAAATGGAATTACACAGACTAACATCCCCAAAAAAACGATTGGCCAAATAAAATCAGATGGCTTGGAGACTATTATATTTAATTCTCGNGCAAAGTGTTTCTTGACAAACCAAATNTCATTANTAACAGTANATTTAACATTGCCAAAAGATGGCTCTTTATTTTCCATACTTGGTTTTAATGGTTCTGAATTATTATTGGTAACAGTTTTGATGGTAGTTTCTATTTTCCAACCGTTTGTATAGGAATCATCTAATTTTAGTTTGTGGGTTGGTAAACAATTTTCATAAATTTTTTTGGATATATTGCTTTCTCCTAGAGCAACTTTTAAAGGAATATGAGTTGTAAGCATTACTATTCCACCGTTAGAACAAACTTGACATAATATTTCTGCAAATTCTTTTTTTGCTATTGTGTCTAGTGCGTTAAATGGTTCGTCTAAAAGTAGAAGATCCACAAAAGAGTGTTTAATTCGGGCCATCATAATCCTCTTTTTTTGTCCTTCGGAAAGATTGCAAACTGGAGTGTTAATCTTTCTGTGCAAACCCATTTCAGAAAGGGCATTAGAAGCATAGTTATTATCACAGTTTAAAAAAAATTTTAATACTTGTAATGCTGTAAGTTCCTCCCTCATTCCTCCTGATACGGGAAGAAAGATTTTTTTGAAGTTGTTTGAATTATGGTTACCACTTTTCGCAACATAAATATCAGCTAAAATTTTAAGTAAACTTGTTTTTCCAGATCCATTTTTACCAATAACTTCAATGATATCCTTCGAATTTAGATTCAAGTTTAAATTCTTAAAAAGTTGCTGGTTAGATTTAACTATTGACAAGTTATTTATCTCTAGCATTAGTTGTTATCTTTTTTGTTAACTTTCGACAGAGAAAGATTAACTGTTTTGGTATTTTTTTTAACTAAAACTTCTTCACTAAACAGATCTCCTAATTCTGGTATTACAGAGCCTTGATAGGATAATTTTGCATGTAGTCTAATAACTTCAAACTGACTCAGATTCCTATTTTTGATCATTGAGTTAGAGTCGGAGATTTCAAAATTTATTTTTTTATTTTTACTAAATAAATCCTGGTAAGGCAAAAGATCTATTTTTGACACTGCAATAGGCATTGGATTATCACTATCACTTTTAGCAATTATAAAAATTACAGTTTTTGAAGAGATTGGATTTTTATTGAAATAATTCAAAGCATCACTTGAAAGAAAGACCTCACCTTTGATTATTTTCTGTGGATTTATATTAGATGAAGCCAAAGTACTTTGGTTTGATTCTGCTCTTAAAGTTTTAATTATTTGTTCAATTTTCTTTGAATCAAAAGAATTTTCAGCAACTGATTCTTTAAGTTTTGACCAATAAAAAATAGCTTTCTTTGTTTCGTTTTCTTTCATTGAAAATGTTGCAAGTAATGCTAGTGTTTTGTTGTGATTTGGATCAATTTCAAGAGCATGCATTAATAAATCTTTAGTTTTTGCAGTTATGGTGCCGTTGTTATCCATTGTAATTGCATCAGCGAGGTCAGCTATTAAATCTGGTTGATCAGGAGATAACCCAAGAGCTTTTTCATATGCATAAATAGATTTCTTGTATTTGTTGCTGTCAAAATATGACCTTGCGAGCAATATCCAACCATTCAAATCATCATCGTCTTTTTTTAATTTTTGCTCTAATTTTTTAATCATNTTGTTAACTTCAGATGATGTAAAAATATCATCATTTGAATTGATAATATTTTCNGCTAGTTTGGCCTCGTTAGCNGAACTAACAACTTTCATTANGTCTGATGAAGGAGAACCTACATAGAGATACAAAAAAGCAGTAATTAAGACTGAACCAGCNGGAAATAAAAAATCTTTGCGCTTATTTATTACCCAGGTCCGAGATAGAAAAATAAATAAAAGCAATAAAGTGAAAANGCAAATTATTAGAAATAAGTTCATATAATTATTTACAAAATAGTTTTAATTCTGAGAAATAAAGTACTGTTAATAAAAGAGTCAAGAAAATAAAATTTTGGNATATTGTACTTAATAAATTCATAAGTACATAAATTATTGATTAGGCTAGAAAATTTGTAATTAGTTTCGTAATTTTAAATATTATTTTATTTTATTGTATAAAAAAAAATTTGATTTTTTAGGGTTATACTTGGACTGTCTTAAATATTTAAGACACTTTCTTGGTGCTCATTGAGTTAAACGGGAAATTGGTCCAAAGCCAATGCTTTCCCCAAAACAGTAGTAATTGAAATAGCTATNTATTGTANGTCTAATCTCCACTGAGAAATTGGGAAGGAGTAATAGCTAGAAAAAGTTTCTTTTGAAATTTTTACGATTAAAGCCTGGATACCGGCCAAAAATGTAACCTTAAGCCTCCTTGGGGATTGGGAGGTATGGAGATTGTTATGATTTTTGTCAATAAATGGNTTTTTGTGCTTGTGTATTTTTTTCTTTTTTCCTCAACATTTTCAAATTTAAAAGCTTCAGAGCTTAACTCACAAAATTTACTAAATCCAATAATTGTCAGTGGTGCTCTTAAAAAACAAAACTTATTAGATGCAGTTACATCTGTTAACGTCATTAGTAAAGTTGAAATTGAGCGATCCGGAGCCAAAAGTATAGGAGATTTACTCAAAGGCCAAAATGGAGTCGAGGTCGGACAATCTGGTGGGCTTGGTTCTCAAACTTCTTTCTTTTTGCGAGGTACCGAAAGCAGAAACGCTTTAGTTTTCATTGATGGTGTAAGAGTGAGAGATTCTATTACACAATCATCACTAGCGGAGAATATCCCTTTGGCATTGGTCAGTAAAATTGAGATTATTAGGGGCAATGTATCTGCTTTATATGGTGATGGAGCTATTGGGGGTGTGATTAATATATTTACTAAAATACCCTCGGATACAAAAACAAATGAAGAAAAAATATTAAAAAAAATTAATGCCGAATATGGAAGTTTCGGCACTACAGACATAAATGGAACGGTTTATGGTTTTACAAAAGATAGATTTAATTTTTCTTTTGGTTTTCAGCAGGTTGAATCTGATGGATTTTCAGCAACTGATCCAACTATTACTGGAAGCTTTGATTCAACCGATCCTGATAACGATAGTTATAAAAATACTGCTATGAATTTTTTTATCGATAAATCTTTCTCTGATACAAAAATTGGTGGGAAATTTTATTTGACTGACTCTAAATTATCTTTTGATAATAGTTTTAGCGGGCTTGATCCAAAACAAGAATCAGAACATGCAATGTTTAACGTTTTTGCAAAAAAGCTTTGGAATGATTTTTTTGAAACAAGGATCGATTTTGATAAATCTGATATTGAATTGTCATACAATTATGGAACCTTAATTAAAACTCGCCAAGATCAAATTAGGGTTTTTAATAATCTTTCTCTATCGGACAAAATTTCTNTTGTTTTTGGATTTGAAAATAGAAAAGACGAGAGAATTCCTGTAAGTTCAGGTTTGTCCTCGAGAACAAATAATTCAGTATTTCTTGGATATCTTGGAAGTTTTAATAAATTTTCCCTACAGTTAAATGTCAGAAATGATAAAGCTGAGAAAATTGGTAACGAAACCACATGGTTTGTTGGATCAGCCTATAAATTTAACAAAAACTTCAGTATGTTCGTTAATAAATCGACAGCATTCGTTATACCAACTGCTTACGCACTTTCAACAAATAANAGTCTGTTGCCTGAAAATCATGANAACNCTGAGATTGGAATAACTCTGGCATATTCAAATTATAATTTTAGAGCCGTAGTATTTGACACCGATACCGATAATCCAATTACTTTTGATCCATCAGATTCATACATAGCTAAAAACTTTAAGTCATTTANAAATAATGGATTGGAATTATCGAGTTCTGTGAATTTAGATAATCAACTATTTAAGTTTTCTTGGACATTTCAAAATCCAAAAACCCCATATGGATTTGATACTTCTAAAACAGTTCAAAGTGCTAGAAGGGCTAAGTCTTTTGGATCATTAAATTGGAGTTATTCTTGGAAAAAATATGAATTTGGGGCTAAGGCTCTATATAGCTCTAGCAGATATGATAGCGATTACTCATTCGTAAAACTAGATGATTACTTTACTCTTGATTTGAGAGGAAAAGTTAATATCAGTGATAATTTGTCTATATTTATGAGATCTGAAAATTTAACAAATAACAAATATCAGTTAGCTAATGGTTACAACACCGCTTCAAATAGTCTTTATGTCGGGTTGAGTTACATGTTGAATTAAATCAGTGTAGGTTTTGGTTTGAGCCTTCTTCTGGTTCAGGTAACTCAGTGTGGGTCATTTCTCCGTCGAAATTTGGATAAAGGGGAGAACCACACTCCTCACAATATTCCATGGGCAGTCGTTGTGACAGTATCTGCACTCTTTCGACACCTGAATCTTTTAAAGAGTGCTCTATTTCTTCAACAATATCACTCATCTCGTCCTCTGCACCAAGTAAAGGCCAAATTACACCATGGATTGCATCAACGGAAGTATCCGAAAAAAAACTAATTCTATATTCTTCAAGTTGTCGATTATAACAACCCCCAACAACAACACTGAGCATGTTTGCTGAAGTAGTCAATAAGGTTGCCAAATATGAAACCGAAGCTGTTATGGAGAATTTTCTCGCTGATTTATCTGCATCACGACATGCAACATAATAAGCTCGAGGCAAAATAAGTTCGTAAGCACAAGCAGGAAGGAGATCATTTAAAAGATTTTTACCAACTTTCTTCCACGTCACATAAACTTCCTCTCTTGTCTCTGGGCCAGATTGCCAAAGAAAAATTGGTTCACCCTCAGTAATCGAGGCAATTCCTAATATATATCGTTGATCAGCCAAAAACTTTGTTGTTTGATTAAGTGAAGAGGAATCTATTTTTAGATTGTTTTTTGGTAAACATTCTGTCAGCTTATTCATTAAATCTTTAGTTTCCCCGAATGANTCTGGTAGTTGATCAGGGGAGTAGAAAAAATCTGCAAGGGAAATATGAGCATTTTTATTAAAGATATTACCGATGAGACTTTTTTTTATTCTCTCAAGTTGAGATTTGGTTAAAGTTTTTGTGGGTAACAACATTCTCGACCATGCGAGAATAGGAATTGCAAAAAGAAGAACATCTTTTTTTTCATTTTCGTAACTTAGGGTTTGATGTTCAACATTTCCCTCTATAGCGTCAGCTAGTTCCTCATAGGCCCTTGATTCTCTCTCAGCCAGACGATCAAGTGCAGTATTTAATGTTGTTTCATCTGATGATTTAAGATTTTTTTGAATTTCTTCATTAAGTTTTTTTGTCCAAAAAATGTCTTCAACTTTACTACCTGATTGAGCTAGACCTTCAGCGAGTTCTACTATCAAATCAGCCTCCCTAGAAGCTCTTCCGCGACGAGATGATGGTGAACTTTTCATAATTGTTTATCTAAACTGAATTGTAGAGAAAAAGAGGTCAAAATTTGTAATCATGTAGTTTTATTTAATTTATTTTTAAAACATATACAAAAGAAGGTGACTAAACATATATTTAGTAATTTTTTTCGCTACTATCTTAAAAATTTGTAGAAATGGAATTTGAAGCATTTTCTGTGGGCGGAGAAAATTTAGTTAGATCTATTCCCTTGACCGCATCTTTATATTCCTCAATCGCAGGTGTTCTACCGAGTATAGATGAGAGTACTACAACTGGTGTAGAAGCGAGAAGAGATTCTCCTTTTTTGTTGTTGGCATCTTCAACAACTCGCCCTTTAAAAAGACGAGTTGAAGTCGCTAAAACAGTATCCCCTTTCGAAGCTTTCTCTTGGTTTCCCATACAAAGGTTACAACCAGGCCTCTCAAGATAAAGAACATTTTCATAATCGACACGAGCATTGTTTTTTGGGGAGTTATCGTTAAACTCAAATCCGCAGTATTTTTGTAAAACAGCCCAATCACCTTCATTCTTTAATTCATCAACAATATTGTAAGTGGGGGGGGCAACAACCAGTGGAGCTTTAAATTCAACGTTGCCAAATTTCTTTTCATGATTTTTTAGCATCTGAGCAAGAATTTTCATATCTCCTTTGTGAACCATACAAGAACCAATGAAACCTAAGTCAACTTTTTTCTTAGCCTTGTAAAACGAGATTGGTCTTATCGTATCATGCGTATATCGTTTGGATACATCTTGATTATTTACGTCTGGGTCAGCAATCATTGGTTCATCAATAATATCTAGATCCACAACGACCTCAGCAAAATACTTAGCATTTTTATCAGGTGCCAAAGCTAGGTTTTTTCCAGAACTTATTTCATTTATTCTTTTTTTTGCAATATCTACTAACTTTTGCAACATTTTATTTTCATTATCCATTCCCTTATTGATCATTATTTGAATGCGACTAATTGCAATCTGTAGTGACTCAATAAGAACTTCATTTTGAGATATACAAATAGAAGCTTTTGCTTTCATTTCTGCAGTCCAGTCAGTAAAGGTAAAGGCTTGATCCGATAGAAGNGTTCCGATATGAACCTCAATAATTCGTCCTTGAAAAACATTCTCGCCATATTGTTTCAACATCTGCGCCTGAGTTGCATGGACGACATCACGAAAATCCATATGATTCTTCATACTGCCTTTGAAGGTAACTTTAACTGATTCGGGAATAACCATTGATGTTTCCCCTGTTGCTAGGGCAAGAGCAACTGTTCCAGAGTCNGCACCGAATGCAACACCTTTGGACATTCTTGTATGAGAGTCACCTCCGATGACAATGGCCCAATCATCTACTGTAATGTCATTGAGAACTTTATGTATAACGTCAGTCATTGAATGGTAGATNCCTTTTGGATCTCTTGCTGTTATGAGACCAAAATCACTCATAAATTTCATGAGTTTTGGGGTGTTTGCTTGAGCTTTCAAATCCCAAACAGAAGCAGTATGACACCCTGATTGGTAAGCTCCATCAACATTTGGAGAAATTACAGTTGCGGCCATTGATTCCAATTCTTGNGCAGTCATTAAACCCGTAGTATCCTGTGAGCCCACGATGTTGACCTTCACTCTTACATCTGATCCAGAATGTAACGGTGTTCGAGAGGACACACCAAGAGCATTTTTGTTGAAAATTTTCTCAACAGCGCTAAGACCTTGATTAGGATGGGAAATTTCTTTTGAGGAAGCAAAAACGGGCTTATTACTAATTCCTAAAGTTTCAGAGGCAAAACTTTGAAGTTTTTTTCCAAAAACTATTGCNTAAGACCCGCCAGATCTGATGAATTCAACTNTTTGGGGTGTAANNGAGGAGCTGATATCAACTAGTTCAGTTTTTCCATCTTTGTCATATAATTTTTTATCTTTTGTGTTGATGGTTAAAACAGTACCTGTTTTAACTGAAAATAATTGTTCCAGAACAGGATTATCATTCTTATCGAGGATGGGCTTTCCCTGGCTATCAAGTTTTTTAGCCCAATTTTTAAGGTCAAGACCAATTCCGCCAGTAACATCAACCGTGGTTGAGAAGATAGGAGAAATCCCATTTGTTCCAGCAACTATTGGAGCGATATTGACGAAAGGTATGTACGGGCTTGCTTGTTTTCCCGTCCATAAGGCTACGTTGTTTACACCAGACATCCTGGATGATCCAACGCCCATAGTTCCCTTTTCAGCAATTAACATAACTCTCAAATCAGGATGCTGCTTTTGAAGATTTTGAATTTCAGCTTGTGCCTCTTTAGAAATCATGCACTTGCCATGAAGTTCTCTGTCTGATCGGGAATGAGCTTGATTACCCGGCGACAGTAAATCAGTTGAAATATCTCCTTCAGCAGCGACATAAGTAACAATTTTTATTTCTTCCTCTAGTTTCGGCAAAGAAGTAAAAAATTCAGCTTTTGAATAGCTTTCAAGAACATTTAATGCAATTTTATTTCCGTTGGAAAACTCTTTTTTAAGTCGGTCTGTGTCAGCGTCATACAAAAAAACTTGTGTTTTGAGTATCTCCGCTGACTTGTTTGCAATCTCTTCATTGTCGCCAAAAGCAAGATCTANAAGAACCTGAACGGAAGGNCCACCTTTCATNTGAGAGAGTAATTCAAATGCAAAGACCTGAGAAATTTCATCAATCAAAAAATCTCCCAAAATAATATCTTTTAAAAATTTAGCTTTTTCTCTCGCTGCACCTGTGGTGCCAGGTAAAGTNTTGTAAATAAAAAATTTGATAGCTTCTTTTCTGTTTTCGTTATCAACATCTTTTATTATTGAGATGATCTCTTTTGTTAATTCACTATTATCAATAGGCTTAGGATTTAATCCGAAATTTTGTCTATTTTTAATTTCATCAATATAGTCTTTGTAATGGCTCATGGTTTTTTTTAATAGATTTGATTGCTTTGAGGTAGATAATAGCTTGATGCAAACATATTATCTTGATAGCTAATGTGACTTTCAAATATTCCCTATAGCAATTATAAACTCAATTTGAATATTTANATTATTTTGAAACAAAAAAAAATTAATAATATTTAACTTTAATATTATTATCTATATAATTGAATTTAAACAAATATTATTCAAATTTAAGTCAATAAATTAATTATATTATTTTGCTCATCAATTAATTCATCTAACGTAATCTTAAATTTTGATTTTGCAAAATCATTAATTTCCAAGTCTGAAACAACATTATAAACACCATTATCACAAATAACNGGCATTCCAAAAATCAAATCTTCAGGAATCCCGTATTCTCCTTTTGACGGAATTCCCATTGTTACCCAATTATCATTTGTGCCAGATAGCCAGTCTTTGAAATGGTCAATCGCCGCACTTGCGGCGGATGCAGCAGAAGATAAGCCTCTTGCCTCAATTATTGAAGCGCCTCTTTTGCCTACTGTAGGCAATAAACTATCATTGATCCACGAAATGTCTTCAATCATTTGCTCTAGCGGAACCCCTGAAACAGTGGTNAATCTGGTATCTGCAAACATTGTTGGGGAGTGATTTCCCCAAACACAAAGCTTTTTGATATCTAGTATAAGACAATTTACTTTATTTGAAATTTGTGCAAGAGCTCTATTATGGTCAAGTCTCATCATTGCGGTAAAGTTTTCTTTCTTTAAATCTGGAGCAGATTTCATGGCGATGAAGGCATTAGTATTTGCCGGATTACCAACAACCAATACTTTTACGTTTTCGTTTGCAACANTATTTAGTGCTTGNCCTTGCATTTTAAAAATNGAAGCATTTGCTTTTAGTAAGTCTTTTCTCTCCATTCCGGGACCTCTAGGACTTGCACCAATCAAAATTGCTATGTCAACATCCTTGAAACCCGTTATGGGATCACTATGAGCTGACATATTGGCTAACAAAGGAAAAGCACAATCTTCTATCTCCATCATTACACCACTGAGAGATTTTTGAGACTTTTCACTAGGAATTTCAATAAGTTGCAATGATATCTTTTTGTTATTACCTAACATTTCACCGTTTAATATCCTAAATAAAATGCTATAGCCTATTTGACCTGCAGCTCCAGTTACAGCTATTTTAATAGGTTTTTCACAATCGTTTTTCATAGACAAATAAATCTCCCTTAAAATGTTAAGTTGATATCATTCTGCAAAAACAAGTATTTTTTAATAATGTTAGAGTAATAACGTTTTTTGTCGAAATACACCGTAATTTATCTCATATTTTAAGTTGAGAGGAGATTATATGTTTTTTAATTCGATTTATCATTGATCATTTTTAGTATTGGGGATGTTTATGAAAAACAATGAACAAAAAATAAAACGAAAGCAGTTTCGTAATATAAGAATTGATCAGATATTGACTTANCGATTGCCCGCAGCTGGNGTAATGTCAATACTTCATAGAATNAGTGGCGCGGGTCTTTTTTTGCTTTTACCTTTTCTGATNTACCTATTGGATATGAGCTTGAAATCCCCAACACATTTTTCCAAAATATCCGAATTAATTTCTCACCCAATTGCATTTGTAGCAATATCTGGAATTATTTGGGCTGTGATTCATCATTTTCTGGCTGGAATTCGTCATCTTATGCTTGATNTGCATATTGGCTTNTCTAACGAAAGTACGACGAAATGGGGATTTGGTATTACAGGTGTTGCAATAACTTTGTCTGTAATTTCGTGGTTAGGTTTGTTTCAAAAACTATTTTCATGATTTTTTATTTGGAATTCATTAATGGCGGATGATAAACAAAAGCTATCAGGCAGTATTGTTGACATAGCTCATTTTGGATTCCGAGATTGGGTTGCCCAACGTATTTCTGCTATTGTTTTGGCTATTTATACTTTGGTTTTTGTATTTGCTCTTATAATTTTAAGGAACGAAGGTTATTTAGGTTGGTCAAACCTTTTTTCTGAACTTTGGATGAAAATTATTAGTGTTCTTGCCGTAGTAGCACTTTGTTATCATGCTTGGGTTGGTATAAGAGATATTTGGATGGATTATATTAAACCTGACGGTATAAGGTTGTTTCTTCAGGTTTTTTCAATTTTTTGGCTTTTAGGCTGTGGTCTATGGGCAATTATAATACTTTGGAAGGTATAAAATATATATGGCTGAAATCTTGTCACATAATATACTTGGCATGCCTAGAAGGAGATTTGATACTGTAATTGTTGGTGCTGGNGGTGCGGGTATGAGATGCTCNCTTCAACTTGCAGCCAATGATGTGAATGTTGCAGTACTGTCAAAGGTTTTCCCAACCAGGTCGCATACCGTTGCCGCTCAAGGTGGGATAGGAGCTTCTCTTGGAAATATGAGTGAAGACAATTGGTATTGGCATATGTTTGACACTGTTAAGGGTTCTGATTATTTAGGTGATCAGGATGCCATTGAGTTTATGTGCAAGGANGCTCCCAGTGCGGTTTACGAATTAGAGCATTATGGAATGCCTTTTGATAGNAATGCAGATGGAACTATTTATCAGAGACCATTTGGTGGCCATACTGCCAATCTTGGCGAAAAACCAGTTCAAAGGGCTTGCGCNGCCGCGGACAGAACTGGCCACGCTCTTCTTCACACACTTTACCAACAAAATGTCCGCTCTAAAACACAGTTTTTTATTGAGTGGATGGCAATTGATCTAGTTAAAAATAATGATGGTGATTGTGTTGGAGTTATAGCATTAGAAATGGAAACAGGGGAGTTAATGTTTTTTGAGTCAAAAGCCACTGTGTTAGCAACAGGCGGTGCAGGTAGAATTTGGGCTGCATCCACCAATGCTTTCATTAACACTGGTGATGGTGTTGGAATGGCNGCTCGAGCAGGTGTTCCTCTTCAAGATATGGAATTTTGGCAATTTCATCCAACAGGAGTTGCGGGCGCAGGTGTTTTGATTACTGAAGGTGTTAGAGGCGAGGGCGGCATTCTTTTAAATAGTAAAGGCGAACGATTTATGGAGCGTTATGCTCCTACATATAAAGATTTGGCGCCTAGGGATTTTGTTTCCAGATCAATGGGCCAGGAAATTAATGAAGGTCGTGGTTGTGGGCCAAAAAAAGACCATGTTCTTCTCAAATTAGATCATTTAGGTTCAGAGAAGATTCTAAAAAAATTACCATCAATCAGAGAGATTGCTATTAAATTTGCAAATGTTGATCCGATAAAAGAGCCCATTCCAGTTGTTCCAACTATTCATTACCAAATGGGAGGTATTCCAACTGATGTTAATGGTCAGGTTGTTGTTCCATCCACAAATGACGGAATGACTGGAGAACACAAATTAGTAGATGGACTTTATGCAATTGGTGAATGTGCATGTGTTTCTGTGCACGGAGCCAACCGTCTTGGAACTAATTCTTTATTAGATCTNGTAGTTTTTGGTCGTGCAACNGGAAGGCACTTAGTTGATAAAGGTATTGTTAATGAAGGGTTTAAGAAAGTATCTCCTGAAGCAGCTGATCTATCTCTTCATAGGTTATCTAGAATGGATTCTGCTAAATCAGGTGAGAGTGTTCAAGGTGTTGCAGATGAAATTAGAGAAACAACACAAAAAAACTGTGGTGTTTTCAGAAGTGAAGAGTTGTTAACTAATGGGGTTGATGCGATCAAAGTTCTTGAGGAAAAGGTTGGTTCTATTTATTTTGAGGACAAGTCAAAAATCTTTAATACTGCCAGGGTAGAGGCTCTGGAGGTTGAAAATATGATTGAGGCTGCTAAGGCTACAATAATATCGGCTGAAGCAAGAAAGGAAAGTAGGGGTGCTCATTCACACAACGATCACCCTGATAGAGATGATGAAACCTGGATGAAACATTCCTTGTGGTTTTCTGAAAATGACAGACTTGATTATAAACCCGTCATCTTAAAACCATCTTCTGTTGAATCCTTTGCCCCAAAAAAACGCACATTTTAAAATTATCAACGTTACAGGAAGTAATATGACTGAAAGAAATGTTAAGTTCAGTATTTATCGATACGATCCAGAAAAAGACAATAAACCATATATGCAGGACCTTTCAGTGAATCTATCTGACACTGATAGAATGCTATTAGATGCTTTGATTAAAATCAAATCCACAATTGATGACTCTATATCATTGAGAAGGTCTTGTAGGGAAGGCGTCTGCGGATCCGATGCGATGAACATAAATGGTAAAAATGGACTTGCTTGTATCACTAACTTAAATGAACTTAAGCAACCGATAGTCTTGAAACCCTTACCAGGACTCCCAGTCATAAGAGATTTAATAGTAGATATGACACAGTTTTTTAAACAATATGAATCTATAAAGCCTTATTTAAATAATGAAACACCACCACCTGAAAAAGAGCGACTTCAGTCTCCCGAACAAAGGGAAGAGTTAGATGGTTTATACGAATGTATTCTGTGTGCTTGTTGTTCAACTAGCTGTCCATCTTTTTGGTGGAATCCAGATAAGTTTGTCGGCCCAGCGGGTTTGTTGCAGGCTTATAGATTTATTGCCGACAGTAGAGACCACGCAACTGAAGATAGATTAAATAATTTAGATGAGCCATACAGGCTATTTAGATGTCATACAATCATGAATTGTGTAGATGTTTGTCCAAAAGGCTTGAATCCAACTAAAGCTATTGGAAAAATAAAAGAAATGATGGTTAAACGCTCAGTTTAAATTTACTATTAAAATCTGGCATACTATAGTTATAGGGTTTATACTATAGTCACATGGGGTTTAAATATTAGTGTTAAAAAAAATTCTGTAGATGTTTCTTTAAAAATTCTTAAGTGGAAATCTAGGCGTGGGTTGTTAGAAAACGATTTGATTCTACAAAAATTTTTTCAAAAATATCTCTACTCTCTTTCTCGCGAAGACAAGTTAGGTTTAGAATTACTACTTGGTTTAAATGANAATGATCTTCTTGACCTTTTTCTTAAACGTACTGAATTAAATGGAAGTCTTGACGTACCCAAAGTCAGCACTGTCCTCGAGAAAATAAGAGAATTATAAAAGTTTATTACGGAAGGTGAATATGACAACACAGGAAAAAGCTACCATTTTATTTTCTGATGGCACTAATTCGTCTGAATTCCCTATTTTAAAGGGTTCTCTTGGTGCGGATGTAATAGATATAAGAAAGCTCTACTCCAGTACAGGAAAATTTACCTATGATCCAGGTTTTTTATCTACTGCTTCATGTAAGTCAGATATTACTTATATTGATGGAGATAAAGGCATCTTGCTATATCGTGGTTACCCAATCGAACAGCTTGCAATGACGTGTGATTTTTTAGAAGTTTGTTATTTGCTCCATTATGGAGAGTTGCCTTCCTTAAAGGAGAAAAAAGAATTTGATGGGCTTGTTAAAAGACATTCAATGGTTCATGAGTCTATGGCTTTATTTATGAACGGTTTTCCAAGAAATGCTCACCCAATGGCAGTTTTAACTGGACTCATTGGAGGAATGGCCGCATTTTACCCTGATAGTTTGAAAATTAACTCAGTTGAACAACAGGATCTCTGCTTAATTAGATTAATAGCTCAAATGCCCACCCTTGTAGCTATGTCACATAGATATTCACTAGGAGAACCATATCAATACCCCAAGAATGACTTATCTTACACTGCAAACTTCATGAAGATGATGTTTGGTTCTCCAACTGAGGATTATAGAATTAGAAATATACTAGTAAGAGCACTTGATAGGATATTTATTCTGCATGCTGATCATGAACAGAATGCCTCAACCTCAACTGTTAGGTTGTGCGGCTCTTCAGGCACAAGCCCATTTGCTGCTGTTGCCAGTGGCATCGCATGCTTATGGGGACCTGCACATGGTGGAGCCAATCAAGCATGCTTGGAAATGCTTGAAAGACTAGATGCTCAAGGTGGTCTCTCTAAAGTTGGTGAATTCATGGAGCGTGTCAAAGACAAAGATTCAGGTGAAAGGCTTATGGGATTTGGTCATAGAGTTTATAAAAACTTTGATCCTAGGGCTAAAATCATGCAAGAAACTTGTAGAGAGGTTTTAGCTGAGTTGGGTCTGGAAAACGATTCCTTATTTAAACTTGCATCAGCAGTTGAAAAAATTGCACTTGAGGATGATTATTTCGTTAAAAGAAAGCTATACCCTAACGTGGATTTTTATTCTGGTATTACCTTAAGAGCTTTAGGCCTTCCAACGGATGTATTTACATCAATTTTTGCGTTAGCCAGGACGATAGGTTGGGTTGCTCAATGGAAAGAAATGATAAATGATTCAGAGTACAAGATTGGTCGACCTAGGCAGCTTTTCACTGGCTCTAGCTCCAGGGAGGTATTGCCATTGGGAAAAAGATAGACCAACTCAATTTCTTTCAGGCTTTTATATGAATTCCTCTCCTTTTAATTACTGATTTTTTTTATTTTGAGTGAGTCTAAGTTTGTAGACTATTACGAGTCAGAAATATTGAGGCGTGGTCTATTAATAGATAAAGGGCAAAGGAATGTCGTTGGATATCTCGATCACACGATTGACAATTGGTCAAAGTGGCAAAAGCACCAAGATGATTTTTTTCCTATTTTCAAAAAGGAAATTCCCCTTCCACAAGGTTTATACATCTGGGGCGGTGTTGGAAGAGGCAAGACTTTTTTAATGGATGTTTTGTATGACTTTATTCCTGTAAAAAAAAAAACAAGGGTTCATTTTCATGAATTTATGGGTATGGTTCATAATGAAATGCAAATTCTTAAAGACCAAATTAATCCACTTGATAAAGTATCAAAAAAAATTGCACAACAATATGACTTAATTTGTTTTGACGAGTTTCATGTTTCAGATATCGCCGATGCTATGATTTTAGACAGACTTTTGTCAGGATTAAACACTCATCAAGTTGGATTAATTGCAACATCTAACTATTGCCCCTCTGATCTTTACCCTGAGGGGCTACATAGAAGTGAATTGATGCCGGCCATTAAATTAATAAAGCAAATAACACAAGTAGTAAAAATTCCCAACGGAGTTGATCATAGGCGAAATAGAAGTGATGATGATTTTTTTCACCTTGCAAAAAACAAGTCCAACCTTAATAGTTTTTATCAGTATCCNTTGAATAATGATTCATCAATGGCTTTACAAAGGCACTTCAATAAATTTGTTGATGGTCATTATGATGAAGATGAGAAAATAATAATAAATGACCGTTCCTTACCCTATATTGCAAAAGCTGGAAATGTAATATGGGTCAATTTTGATAATTTATGTAATGATTATAGATCGCAAAATGANTATCTCATTCTGTGCAAAAGATTTAATACTATATTACTTAGTGATGTTCCTCAAATGCTTCCTGAACAGAGTTCTGCAGCAAGGCGTTTTACNTGGTTAGTTGATATACTTTATGATCAGAAAGTTCGATTAATAATTAGTGCAGCTGTTTCTCCAGATGAGTTATACAAAGAAGGAATTTTTATTGATGAATTTACTAGAACAGTTAGTAGATTAGCAGAAATGCAAGGTAAAATTTGAATTGAAAATTTCTTAAATCTAATATCAAGTTTTATGTATTACTAAAAACATCATGAAAAAAGATTTTTCATTACAAATTCTTTTAATTAAGCTTGTTTTTCTTCTATCTATGCAAATTAACACTATCAATTTTGATTTAATCGCTAGAGAAGTGTTAAGTGTTGAGGAAGGAGAGCAATTACTAGGACAATTGAAAACTGAAAAACAAAATTTCTTGAGAAAAATAGATATTGAAGAGGATAAATGTCTAAAGTTATTTATATCTGGTCCTTGTTTACAAAATCTCATAATCAAACATGACAGTAAAATAAGAAGTTTTGAGCAACAAAAGCAAAAAATTATGAGAAAAGTTAGGCGATTTCAGTCAGATTTGAGAATGAAAAAAAGAGAGAGAAAGGGCATGGGTAAACAAACTAATAATATTTCTTTAGAATGACTTTTTCAAAAGAATTTGTCTGTGAACAAACTTTGTATTTTTTCAATTATTCCTGATTCTTTCCAAGTAGTTTCAGTTTGTTCCCTGACATTAATTGGTAACCCTCCTTTAATTTTTGGGTTGTAAACATTTGTAATATACGGGCTATTAGGAAAATTTTTAACTAGCACTCTAGATGAGTCCTTTGATAGTTCTAATAAGTTTAATTTTCTGTAGGCTATGACCATAATTGCTAAAGCCTCTTCAACGGTTGGAGTTTCTTGAAACCTTTCAAGTACTGTTTTGCATCTGTTTAGTGAAGCTACAAATGCTCCTCTTCTAAGATAGAATCTTGCAACATGAATTTCATTTTCAGCCAAAACATTTATTAGAAAACGCATTCTTTTTAATGCATCTGGAGTGTACTTGCTTTTTGGGTAGAGTGTTACGAGTTTTTTAAAACTTTGAAATGCAGCCTTTCCAGCTACAGCATCCCTTTCTGCCATATCTTCACCGGTGATACTACTAAATAATGTTTTTTTATCATTAAAGTTAATTAATCCTTCCAGGTATAGTGCATAAGCAATACCTGTTTGATTAGGGTATAGTTTTTTGTATCTGTTCAGTGAAGCAATTGCTGATGCAGAATCACTATTTTTCCAGTGAGTATATGCAGTTTCAATTTGAGCTTGTTGGGCGTAGGCTCCAAATGGATATCTTGTTTCTAGTTTTTGGTAAAGGGAAAGAGCATTTTCATAGTTTCCTATCTCTAATTCAGATTTTGCCTCTCCATAAAGTTTGTCGGCATTCCAGTTTTGTGTTTTATCATCTGAGGTCGATGCACAAGAAACTATTATGAAACACGCTATTAATAGTAGTATTGAGCGAACAAGTGCGTAACGATTAATTAAATACATATTAATAATTGGAAGCTAATTTTGATAGAAAAAAATTCATTGTACTTTGAAAATGATGATAAACATAACTTTGAAAAAAAAATTGTTTCAATTGATCATAATCAAGAATCTAAAAGGCTGGATTTGGTGCTTTCATCTCTTTACCCAGATATTTCTAGATCTAGAATCCAGAACTGGATTGTGGTCGGGGCAGCCACCTTAGATGGTATGCCTTCAAAATCTAGTACCCATGTAAAATTTGGTCAAAAACTAGAAATAAATCCCCCAATAATTACTCAAAACAGTGAGTGGGTACCTGAACCAATTGATCTAAATATCGTTTATGAGGATGATTCAATACTTGTTTTGAATAAACAAAGTGGTTTAGTGGTTCATCCTGGTGCAGGTAATCCTAATGGAACTCTTCTAAATGGCTTAATCCAATATTGTCCATCCTTAATAAAAATACCTCGAGCAGGTTTGGTTCATAGGTTAGATAAAGACACCACTGGCCTTCTGGTGGTAGCAAAAACATTAGAGTCTCATACTAGTTTAGTTAATCAGCTTCTTGAAAGACAAGTAAGTAGAGTTTACATTGCAGTTTCATGGGGTAGATTGAAAGCTAAGATGGAAATTAATAAATCCTTGGCTCGTGATAANTATAATAGGAAAAAGTTCTCAGTCTCTGANTCCTCTTTCGCTAAAAAATCGCAAACATATATCAAACCAATTTCATATGGAAAAATAGAAAGTTACCCAGTGTCTGTTATTGAATGTAAACTTAAAACTGGGAGAACCCATCAAATAAGAGTTCACTTAGAGTGTATTAATTTTCCAATTGTAGGAGATAAAACTTATAAAAAGGGTTCCCCGTCCGTTACAGAATTAAAAATACAAAGACAAGCTTTACATGCCAAATTTTTATCATTCACACACCCATTAACAAATAAAAAAATTGANTTTAGCGTAATTGTTCCTGATGATATTTCAAACTTACTATTTATTGCTGGTATCAAATGACAAATATAGAAATTATTAAAGATTTTTTTCCACCTGAAATTTTAGCATTTACAACAAATCGTAATAATGGTTTTTCAGATTTGAGATTTAAGTCATTTAATTTAAGCCCAAATGTAAATGATTCTAAAGAGGCAGTAAAAAAAAATAGAACTTTGATAAAACAAAAATTAGAATCTGACATAATTTGGATGAATCAAACACANAGTACAAACGTTGAATTCGTTAGTGAACATACAGAATTAGTAAATGCAGATGGTTTGGTTTCCAGTAATTCTGACCTTGCTTGCTCTGTTTTAACTGCAGATTGTTTGCCAATACTCGCTTGTACATCCAATGCTAAAATTATAGGGGCAGCTCATGCTGGTTGGAAAGGTTTATCTTCTGGGATTTTAGAGAATTTTTATAATACAATTTTATTAAAATCTTTAGGGTTTAGTGGCAAACTTCATGCTTCACTAGATTCCTCAATCTACATTTGGATAGGTCCAAGTATTTGTAAAAACTGTT
This sequence comes from Betaproteobacteria bacterium TMED100, assembly GCA_002170285.1. Classification (GTDB taxonomy): domain Bacteria; phylum Pseudomonadota; class Gammaproteobacteria; order Burkholderiales; family Burkholderiaceae_A; genus UBA7377. The sequence goes on along the minus strand of NHFB01000016.1, from coordinate 41,851 downwards.
ATGAGGTTGGCCTTGATGTTAAATCAAGTTTTCCTCAGCCTATCTCAACAAGAACCAACTTCTTCAAAAAAAACAATAGTCACAAATGGAATTGCGATCTTAAACTTATAGCAAAATACATAACAAAAAAATTTTTTAAGAATTATGGAAATATTCCCATAAAAATATTAATAGACAACAGATGTACATACGCCAACAAACACTCTTTTTTTTCTTTTAGACGNGATGGTGTCACTGGAAGGATGGCCTCATTAATTAAATTCAATAAATAGATTATTATATTAGGTAGGATAAATATTTTATTAATATGTACTTAAACAACATTAGGAGATAGTTTTGAGTAACCATGATCAACTTCAAAGCCTAATTACTTCAGAAAAGCTTTCCAAAATTCAAAAAGAGTACTTTTCTGAATTGATGGATGTTTTTTCAACACCAAATAAAGCTCAAAATAAGATAAAAACTGATAAAAGGTTTTCTTCAAATGATTGGTTGGATTCCAACCCATTTGCATCCATAGCCGCACTTTACATGATTAACAGTAAGGCTATGATGGAGATTACTGATAGTTTGTTGATAAAAACAAAAGAAAAACAAAAAATACAATTTGTTGTTGAACAATGGCTCGAATCAATTTCTCCTTCTAATTTTCTTGCAACCAATCCAGAGGCGCAAAAAAAACTTATTGAATCAGGTGGCAATAGTTTTTTAAATGGAATTACCAACTTAATGGGGGATCTTCAAAAAGGAAGAATATCTCAGACAGATGAATCAGCATTTACGGTTGGAGAAAATTTGGCCATTACTAAGGGGGCAGTGGTTTTTGAAAATAAAATTGCTCAATTAATTCAATATGAACCATCAACTAAAAAAGTTGGTTCAGTTCCTCTTTTGATTGTTCCTCCATGCATAAACAAGTTTTATATTATGGATTTAAAGCCTGAAAGTTCGTTAGTGAAGTTTGCTGTTGATCAGGGCAATACCGTCTTTTTGATCTCTTGGAAAAATGCTGGCAAATCAGAAATGAAATTAAAATGGGATGATTACGTAGAAAAAGGCTTAATTGAACCAATTGATATTATTTTAAATATCACAAAAAAACAAAAGTTAAATACTTTGGGTTTTTGTATAGGTGGAACGCTTCTTTCTACAGCAATTTCCGTGTTGCGTGGTCGAAACAAAGATTGTATTAATAGTCTTACTCTCATGGCTAGTCTGTTGGATTTCAATGACCCAGGTATTTTGGATATTTTTATTGATGAAAAAAATGTTGCGGCCAGAGAAAAAAGTATTGGTAATGCTGGCTTAATTAGTGGGTCTGAACTTGCTTCAACATTCTCTTTTCTAAGATCACGAGACCTTGTCTGGAATTACGTAGTGAATAATTATTTGAAAGGTGATAAACCTGTTGCATTTGATCTATTGTTTTGGAACTCCGATTGTAGTAATTTGCCCGGTCCTTTTTATTCTTGGTACCTAAGGAACATGTATTTAGAGAATAATCTTAAAACTCCTGGAAAGTTAAATGTTTGTGGACAACAAATGAATTTGTCATTGTTAGATATTCCTGTATACGCCATGGGTGCAATGGAGGACCATATTGTTCCATGGCAATCTGCATATGATTCATCATGCCTTTTCTCNGGTAAAACTAAATTTGTTTTAGGCGCTAGTGGTCATATTGCAGGGTGTATAAATCCAGCCTCAAAAAACCGACGATCGTACTGGACAAGTAATAAAGAGGTGTCNGATTCTAAGGAGTGGTTTGAATCTGCCANGGAACATAATGGAAGTTGGTGGAATGATTGGAAAGTTTGGTTAAAACCCTATCAAGGAAAAACTATAAATTCAAAAAAGGTATTAGGTTCTAAGAGTTTTAAGCCTATTGAGCCTGCACCAGGTAGATATGTCAGTGAGAAGAGTAAAGTAAATTTAGAATTATAAAATTCATTGGAGATNAATTCATGANTACTGGAAAAATAGCATATGTTACTGGAGGAATGGGAGGCATTGGGACCTCAATTTGTAGAAAACTTCATGACTCTGGACATANAGTTATAGCAGGTTGCGGACCTAATAGAGATTTTGAGAAGTGGTTAGNTAATCAAAAAAAAGATGGGTACACCTTNTTTNCCTCAGTTGGAAATGTTGCTGATTGGAAATCAACAGAATCAGCTTTTATGAAGGTTTTTGATGAACATGGAGCACCCTCCATTTTGGTCAATAATGCTGGAATCACTAACGATTCTGTTTTTCTAAAAATGTCTATTGATCAGTGGAAGTCTGTCATGGATACAAATTTGAACAGTTTATTTAATGTTACTAAGCAAGTTGTAAATAATATGGTCTCTTCTCGTTGGGGAAGAATTATAAATATTTCATCAGTTAATGGTCAAAAAGGACAATTTGGACAAACAAATTACTCTACAGCAAAAGCAGGTATTCATGGCTTTACAATGTCACTCGCTCAAGAACTTGCATCCAAAGGAGTAACAGTTAATACTGTTTCACCTGGTTACATAGGGACTGAAATGGTAAAATCTATCAGAGAAGATGTATTAGAAAAAATCGTAAATTCNATACCTGTTAAAAGGCTTGGAAATACCGAAGAAATTGCATCTATAGTTGANTGGCTTGCTTCTNATGATAGTGGGTTTTCAACAGGTGCAGATTTTTCTCTTAATGGGGGCCTTCATATGGGTTAAACTAAGCTAACCTTACACATGAATTTAAAAAATGTCTGAACAAAAAAAAATTAGATTAATNAAGAAATACCCTAATCGAAGGCTTTACGACACAAGGACCAGCTCTTATGTGACCTTAGCCGATATCAAAGAACTAGTGATCAATCATGAGGAGTTTGTTGTTACTGACACAAAGAGCTCTAAAGATTTAACTCGTAGCATCCTATTACAAATAATTTTGGAAGAGGAAGCCGGAAAAATACCAATTTTTTCTGANTCTACGTTGTCACAAATAATAAGAATTTACGGTAACTCAATGCAAAGTATGATGGGTAACTANTTAGAGAAGAACCTCCAAGTATTCACAGAGACTCAAAACAAGCTCAAAGAATATTCAAAAAAAACAGCAGACGTAAATCCATTTGTTTCATCGGAAGCGTGGTCTAGTATGCTATCTAATCAAGCACCCAATATGCAAAAATTTATGTCTAATTATTTAGAACAAACTAAAAATGCTTTTAGTCTTTTCGAAAAGCAAATTGAAAAAAATTTCGATAACAAACATAGCTTTGATGTAGATGATAGTAAAACTTCGAAAGACCATAANAGAAAAAAGTAGGCATTAAAAAATAGACGTTAATTTGTTTTTTTCTTGTTCCTATATTTTATTAACCAATTGTTAATTAGGAGGTAAATATGAGGAATGTGGTTGTGTTAAGTGCTGTAAGGTCAGCAATAGGTTCTTTTAATGGTAGTTTGTCNGGTATTGAACCTGCTGACTTAGCGTCNTCAGTAATTAAAGAGGCTATTGTTAGATCAAATGTGGACTTCGAAGAGGTGACGTATAGCACTGTTGGTAATTGCATACCTACAGAGTCACGTTCACCTTATATTTCAAGAGTTGCATCTATAAAAGCTGGAATGCCCATGGAATCTGTGGCGGTTACCGTCAACAGATTATGTGGTTCTGCAATGCAAGGGATTGTTTCAACTTCGCAAAGTATTATGTTGGGTGATTGTAACTTCGGAATCGGGGGTGGTGTAGAGGTAATGTCAAAAGGTGGTTACTTGAGTNCTTCCATGCGATCTGGGGCTAGAATGGGTGATACCAGTATCATTGATATGATGGTTGCAACGCTCACTGACCCATTTGGTGTTGGGCACATGGGAATAACAGCTGAAAATTTAGCAAAAAAATGGAACATTACTAGAGCTGATCAAGATAAATTTTCGTTACATTCACAAAAAAAAGCAATATATGCTATTGATCAAGGAAGATTCAAAGATCAAATTGTTCCTATCACAATTTCATCTCGTAAAGGAGACACAATTTTCAAAGAAGATGAGTATCCCAAAAGAGATACTTCGGAGGAGAAATTATCNAAAATGCGAGCTGCATTTTCAAAGGATGGAAGTGTTACCGCTGGTAATTCATCAGGTATAAATGATGGAGCTAGTTTTTTGGTTTTGGCTGATGAAAAAACCTCTGAGAAAAAAGGTTTACAAGCGATTGCTAGACTAGTCTCATACGGTATTTCAGGTGTTTCAAATGAAATTATGGGTGAGGGCCCAATAACTGCTACTAAAATTGCTTTAGAAAAAGCAGGACTAACCTTGGATAANATNGATATTATTGAGTCAAATGAGGCATTTGCNGCTCAAGCTATTGCAGTTAATAAAGGTTTAAATTTGAACCCTGAAGTAACTAATATTAATGGAGGAGCAATATCATTAGGCCACCCTGTTGGTGCAACTGGATCTATTCTTGTAACTAAGTTACTTCACGAACTAAAGAGGTCTAAAGGCAAATTTGGGTTAGCTACTATGTGTATTGGTGGTGGACAGGGGATAGCAACAATTTATGAACTTCTATAACAAATTGTTAAATGAATTTCAATTCAAATGAGTTATCACCTTGANTTGGGGTGCGGCAGCACTCCAAGAAANCCCTATAAACGTGATCAGATTTATGGTGTCGANATAAATTGTTCAAATAGCAANAGTAAANACTTTAAAGAAGTTAATCTATTTTCTGAAAAAATACCATTTCAATCAAATTATTTTGATTCAGTTTCAGCNTACGATTTTGTTGAACATATCCCTAGGGTTATGGATAACAAAACAGGAGGAGGTGTCAGGTATAGTTTTATTGAGGTAATGTCGGAAATATGGAGAGTACTTAAGCCGGGTGGATTATTCTTTGCAAGTACTCCNTTTTACCCAAATTCTGAAGTTTTTGTAGACCCAACACACGTTAATTTCATCACTGATAAAACACATAAGTACTTTTGTGGTGATTCACCCNTGGCCAAAATATATGGATTTCGAGGCCAGTTTAAGGTAAAAAATATTTCTAAATGGAAACCACGTGGAGAATATCCGTTTGAAAAAAAAAAATTATCAGAAAATCTTAAGATATTTCGAGATCTAATAAAAAAAAGAAGAACCCATATAGCCTGGGAGTTAGAAGCTATTAAGGAGCTTTAAATAAAATGTCAAAGTCAATGAGTTCAATCCAACAACTCAGCATGATTGCAATAGCATTTTTTTTGCCATTTCATATGACCTTTGTTTACCCATTTTTCTTTATTGTTATTTTATGTGAAATCTTTAATAAAGATTTTATTCAAAGACTAAAAACAATGNTTTCATCACCATTGGTTCTTTGTTTTATTTTATTTTTTGTAATACATGTATTCGGTTTGCTATGGACTAACGACAAAATCGAAGGGATAAACACTATTAATAGATATATCCCATTTGTATTGTTCGGTTTTTTGTGGCTTGCAGCAAAATATGAGAATCGTGATACATATATGCTTTCATTTATTTTTGGGTTATGTTTGTGNTCATTGTTAGCTCATTACAATCTATTACAAAAAATTTATCCTGATTATTTAGTCGAAGGAATTACATCTGGAAAAAGGAATGGTGATGAAACCTCCCCATTTTTAAGTCATCTTACATACGCACCAATCTTAGCAATTGGAATATATTTCCTTGCTTGGTCGATATTAAACAGAGCTATGGATATTAAAAAACTTGGAATATATTTAGGAGGATTTTTATTTTTACTATCGAATTTAATTTTTTCAACCGGCAGAGCAGGTTTTTTGATGCTTATTGTCTTAATATGCTCTGCAATCATAAGCTCCAGTAAAAATATTCGAATGGGTGTGATTAAAGTCATTTGTATTATACCTCTTGGCGTATTTTCAGCGTATTACTTATCTGATAATGTAAAAAATAGGGTTGATGCAGGTTTAAATGACATACAAACTTTTTCTGAGAATCCAAATTCATCTGTTGGATTAAGAGTTGTCTTTGCTATACACTCATTCGATCTGTTTTTAGAAAATCCATTATTTGGTGTTGGTACTGGCGGCCTTCGTTCTGAATATGAAACAGTTGTAAGACCTCAGTTTTCAAATTTAATTATCCCTAATAATCCCCATAATCAATATTTGATGGTTGCAAGTAGTTTAGGTTTGGTTGGTTTGATTTCATTATTTCTAATGTTTTTGCTCTCTTTCCGCCATTCAGATTCTCGTGGTAAAGCAATCGTATTTGGCTATCTAGCAGTATGTCTTGTCGAGAGTTATTTATGGAGAGCCAATACTAGTTTTGTTTTTATTTATTTCATATCAGTTTTTTCACAGAGACAGTCATTTTTATTTTCATCTACAATAAAATAAATGAGATTACTCTATTTATCAGGTGCAAGAAATTATTTAAGATTTAAAATTGATCCATTTAGAGATCCTTCATTTATTTATAGACTTCACAACCCAGCTATTTCCGCTACAAAACTAGGATATAAAGTTGGAATTAAACACTTATTAGATTTGAACATACCATTCGTAGATAAAGGTTGGGATGTGGCTATTATTCATCGGCCAAGTTTTAACTCAACTTTTGTTAAAGCCGTAAGAATTTTGAGAAACAATAATATACCAATCTATGGTGACTTTGATGATTTAATTTTTTCAATTCAACATGCTTCAGACCGTCCTTCAGTTAAAAATGGTATTGAATCATTAGAACAATCTATTAGTAGAATAAATAATCATCTAAAGGCAATTGAATTAATCAATGGATTAATAACGTCTAATTTGTTTCTTGCAAATATGTTGTCTGAAATTCCAAAATCGCCAAAAAATATTTTGGTAATGAATAATAGTTGGCATTTTTCTTGGTACAAAGAGAACAACAAAGTAGAAGACCTNATAAATTCAAAATTTCATGGTAAAAAAAAATTACAGTTGAACTATTTTAGTGGAACCAGAACTCATGATCTTGACTTATCAATTATTTCTGAACCATTATATAAAACCTTAAAGAAACATAAGAATTTAGTTTTTGTATTTATTGGTAAAGGCTCTATCCCCAATAGCTTAAATGACAGAGCATTAAAATACAAAAAAATACATTTTACTGATTATCATACTGCGGTTTCAAAAGCTTTTATTAATTTAGCTCCATTAGAAATCACAACTTTTAATAATGCAAAATCTGCACTTAAAATTATTGAGGCTGGATTTTTTGGAATAAATACTGTCTGTTCTCCCATTCCGGAGTATAAAAATGCACCAGAAATTTCCAGAACTATTGCATTGTCATATAATGAGTGGGAAGAAAGCTTGGAAAATGCTATAGAGTCTGGACATAACTTTAAAATGACCATTAATAGAATGGAGGAAGTTAGGTCACATTATGACCCATTAACTACCATCAAAAAATTGATATGTCGTTTAGAGTCTTTGCTTTGAAGAAAAAAATTTATATGAAAATTAGAACTTTTATTTCAAATAATTTTTACGAACACATTTATACCCTCTATCATAGAAAAAAAAGAATTCATAATTTTAGTAAGTATAAAACCATGCTATCAAATAAATATGGGTTAGAGATAGGTGGTCCTAGTAGAATTTTTAAAAAGAAAATTCCAATTTATTACTATGCAAAAAAAATAGATGGGGTTAACTTCGCTTCTTCAACTTTATGGGAAAAAAATCTCGTAGACTCAGGTGATTTTAACTATTTTATGCAAAGATTTGGAATTCAATATATTAGTGATGCTACAAACTTAAATAAAATAAATGATTTAACTTATGATTTTTTACTATCCTCACATTGTCTTGAACATATAGCTAATCCACTTAAGGCATTAAAAGAATGGAGTAGAGTAATAAAAGAGGATGCTTATATGGTTCTTGTTCTTCCAAATAAGGATGGTAATTTCGATAGAAATCGCAGTTTTACAAAATTCGAACATATTTTAAAAGATTTTGAAAACGATGTTGATGAATCAGATCTGACTCACCTCGATGAAATAATNNAACTACATGATTTTGAAATGGATAAAAATTTAGGAACATTAGATGAGTTTGTGTTGAGGGGTAAAGATAACCTTAAAATTAGAGGTTTGCATCACCATGTTTTTGATGAAGTCTTAATAAAAGAAATTCTTAAGTGGTGTAATTTTAAAGTTTTAGATTTTGATAAAGATAAAACAAATTTTTATACTTTAGCAAGAAAAAACTAACCTAATTAAATTGTTTTTAAAATTAAAATTGTTTTAAACAAGGCTATATATATAAAAATATGACGACTAAACTATTAGACTTTTTTAATTTTAATTTTAAATTTTTTAAATAATTTTTTTATATCTGTTTCTTCATTTTTATCTTTAAAATTTATTCTATTGATTCCAAAAGATATAACAATAGAGTTAATTGAACATATTTGTTTTGCAAATAATAGAACAGAGGAATTTACTCCAATAATATAATCGTAGTAATTTTTAGTCAGGTGCTCTTCAATAGACAAGTTATCTGGAAGAATAGAATATTTTTCATTAAAGAGAGTGTTTTGAATATCTTTTGGATGTTTTTTGTAGTAGACCTTTGATATTTTTTTTTCATTTAACCAGTCAAAAATTGAACTACTAGTTATATTAATACATTTCGTGGACATTAATTTGAAACCCTCAAGTGGCTGACCAATTATTAATGCCTTAGACACAGTTCCTGTATTTTTATTTATTGGGTTTTTTTTAATAAGTGGAGGTAGTACCACAACTTTTTTTTGATTGTATTGGTGAGGAAGTCCATTCAAAACATAAATCTTATCAACAAACTCGGCATCAGAACCAATTCGATCACCAGAAAAATGGGTATAAATAAGTTGTTTATTAAANAAATTCCTTAAATTTCTAGTTTTTTTTAAAATTCTTTTAGCGAAAGTTAAAGGATATCTTCTAGTGCTTATTACTCCATCAGGTAAAATACGAGCACTGAAATTATCATTTCCTAATTTTTTTTGGAAAAAGGATACGAAATAATTAATAGCTTCTGTATCATATACAGCTGAATAAAGATAAAGTGATTGATATTCACTGACTAAACCGTCAATGCGTGTCAAATTTTTAGTTAGCCTTTTGTGAACGCCAAATAAACCTGGTTCAGGCTCGTGTCTTGGCCAAGGCATATAAATTTGGTTTTTCCAAACATTTTTTTTTACAACATTATCTAAATTTTTTTTATAAAGTACTAGTATGAGATCACGATTTCTTTCAATATTTTCAGCAATACATTGAGCCACCAGCACCTGTAGTGGTGAAGATACAAAAAATATTGAAAGATCTTTGCTCAAAATTCAAAAAGATAAAATTTGTTTTAATAAGGATACATCAAAATTAAAATTCTTTTGATAAGAACCTCCTCTATAGGAGACATTATTTTTTGTTTTCCAATTGTATTAGCAATTAAAAAAACATTTCCNGGGTGTGAAATAACTTGGTTAGTAGACCAAAGATTTGAACTGTTAGTACAAAGTGATCATCTGATTGATAAAGTTATCTCTTGGCCAAAAGAGGAATGGAAAACATTAATAGTCAAAAAAAATTATTTTCTATTTTGTAAAATCTTTTATNACTTTGTTAAAAATTTAAGAAGTATTAAATATGATTTAGTTATAGATTTACAAGGTTTATTAAGAACAAATATTTTTACTAGATGTTGCTTTGCAAAAAAAAGAATTTCGTTNGGTTCAGAATTTTTTGGCTCATTTTTTGCCGATACTGTTGTTAACCGTGATCATTCTTCGAGAAGAATTAGCTCAGAGTATTTTGGACTAGCTAAGGAGTTGCAACTTAATTATAAAGANTTTTTACCAAGATTTGATTTTCCAGTCGAATATATGGAAACAATAACATCCAAGTTTAATTTGCATAATAGAAAAAATTTTTTTGTCATAGCTCCTTTTACAACCAGACCCGAAAAACACTGGCTTAATCACCATTGGAATAGTTTAGTTGATTTGTTAATAAATAAATACCAGCTCAGGTGTATAGTCTTAGGTAAAGCAGAAAATTATGAACAAAAACAGCTACTAAATATCTTAGGTAAAAAAATAACGTCATTTGTTGGATTAACTAATTTAATAGAAGCAGCTGGAATAATAAAGTTAGCGCACTTTTTTATTGGTGTTGATACTGGATTAACGCATATGAGCGTTTCTTTGAAGAAGAAAACAATTGCACTTTTTGGGAAAACATGTCCATATTTAGATCCTATTTATCCAACATCTAAAGTTATTTGGCTTAACAAAAAATGTAGTACATGTACTAGATATCCAAATATTAAGACAAATTTAAGTTGTTTGAATGGAATTCATCCAGAAATTATAGAAATTGAACTTGAAAAATTGTTGAAGAAAAATTGAAATTTTAGAAAAATGCTCCCAAAATCATTAATACAAAAAAAAACTTCGTAATTTTAATTCTATGATGTCAACAGTAAATTGAAAATTTTACATATCGAGGGAGGTTCTCATCTTTATGGTGGTGCTCTTCAAGTCTTTTATTTAATACAGGACTTAAGCAAAAAAAGCGTACAAAATGTCTTAATATGTTCAGTTAGTTCTGATTTGGTAGTTAAGGCTAAACCATTTTCAAAAGTTTATGACTTACAAATGAAAAGCGATTTGGATATAGGTTTGCTTATAAAATTTGTAAAAATAATAAAATTNGAAAAGCCAGATATTATTCATTTACACAGTAGAAGAATAGCTGAGGTTTTAGGTGGTATTTCTGCGAAAGTTTGTGGTGTACCTTGCGTTCTTAGTAGAAGAGTTGACAATAAAGAGAAAAAACTTTTAATTTATTTCAAATACTCCATGTATAAAAGAATTATTGCAATATCTGAAGGTATCAAAACAGTACTGACTGATCAAGGAATAGAAGAGAAAAAAATTNTTTGTGTTAAAAGTGCAGTTGAAATTGATTTATACTCTAAGCCCATTGATAAAAGAATTTTTAGAAAACAATTACATTTAGAACCCAATGTATTTTTAATTGGAATGATTGCTCAATTTATTCATAGAAAAGGTCATGATCAGTTAGTTTATGCTGTAAAGAATTTAAAATCTGAATTTAAAAATATTCGTGTATTGCTTTATGGCCAAGGACCATTNTTCTCNAAAATAAAAAAACTAGTTTTCAAATTAAATATGCAGGATAATTTNCACTTTATGGGNTTTATAAAAGACCTAGAAAATCACATTGGTGGATTAGACTTAATTGTTCATCCAGCTGAGAAAGAGGGTTTAGGAGTTTCACTCTTACAAGCAACTACTGCAAAAGTGCCTATAGTTGCTACCAATGTGGGTGGAATACCTGAGGTGGTTGAAAATAATACTAACGGATTTTTAGTGCCGCCTCGAAATCATAAACTTTTACAACAAGCAATAAAAAAAATGATACTTGATCCAAATTTGAGAATAAATTTTGGTTTAAAAGGCAACAAATTAGCAAGAAAGAAATTTTCCATAAACACTATGTCAGAAGGCAATCTAAATGTTTATAAAGAAATTTTAAGGCAAGTTTAGTCATTTGCTTCAGAGATAAGTACCAGTTTTTTATACATACCATCTTTTTTTATTAATTCATTGTGGCTACCAATTTGAATTAGCTTACCAGCATCAAAAACAAAAATCCTATCACAATTTCTTATTGTAGAAATTCTATGAGCAATTGTAATAATTGTTTTATTTTTTTTTATTTTTGTTATGGCGTCAAAAATAGCTTTTTCAGATTGTGAATCGAGTGCTGATGTGGCCTCGTCAAATAAAAAAATTGGTGCATTGCGAAGTAATGATCTGGCAATAGCAAGTCTTTGACATTGCCCGCCAGACAAAAGTGAGCCATTGGGTCCAATTTTATAGTGAATTTTGTTTTCAAGTTTATTAACAAATTCCATTGAATTAGATTTTTTAAGTGCTTCTATAACTTGATTTTCATCTGCACTATTATTTCCCATCAAAACATTTGATTTTACTGAGTCATCAAATAAAACAACGGGCTGACCAACCCATGAAATACTTTTTCGAAGTGATTCAAGAGAAATTTTATTTAAATTTTTTGAACCAATTTTGATTTCACCTTTTGTTACATTATAAAATCCAGATAATAAATTAATGATTGTTGTTTTTCCGGATCCTGAGGCACCAACAATACCAATTGATTCGTTTTTAAAAATCTTAAATGATACATCTTTTAGTGCATATTCATTTTGATCTAGATATTTAAAACTTACTTGCTCAAATTCAATCATAGGTGATCTTGGGTCACAGACATCGAGAGAAAAATTTTGATCTGAAGCATCATTTGTATGTATTTCTTCTTTCTCCAATCTTAGTAAATTAAATATACTTTTTGATGCAGCAAGTCCTTTTTGAATTACAGCATTTACACTGGTAAGCCTTCTTATCGGTTCAAACAATAATGACATTGCTGCAATATAGGAAACAAATTGACCTGGCGTTAATTCGTTTTGTTTTGATAACAAAGTTGCAACGTATATGACAACTGTTACGGCTAGAGCGGCCAAAACCTGAACCGTTGGAACATTTGCAGAGGATAGTTTTACTACACGCATAGTTTTTTTTCTTATATATTCAGAAACTTTTTTGAAAGACAAGCTTTGTTGTTTTTCATTTCCATACAGCTTTATTTCTTTTATTCCCTCAATTGATTGATTAATCGATTTGGCCAATTCACCAGTTGCTTCTTGAATTTCAAGATTAGAACTTCTCATTTTTTCACCAACTCTATTAATCAAAAAAGCAATTGGGGGGGCAACTATTAACATGATTAAAGTAAGAGCCCATGACACATAAAATAAATAAGAGGTTAGAGCTATTAATACAAGCGAATCTCTGATAAGAATTATCCAAGCACTTGAAATGGAAGCTGAAATCTGAGGAATATCATATAAAAATCTCGATGTTATTCGACCTGGTGTTTCATAATTATGTGTTTCTAATGGCAACAAAATTTGATGTTTAAATACATCTTGTCTAATTTCAGAAATTGCTTTGTTGGCTATCCATTGACTGGAAACGTTAGCTATGTATTCTGCTAAACCTTTAAAAACAAAAACCAAAATAAGAAGAGCTGGTATTTTCCAGGCATTATCATAATTATTTTTTACTAAGTTTTCATCAATTAAAGGTGTTAAAAGTGCTGGAACTAGAGGTTCAAATATAGCAATAACTACCATTGCTACAAGAGATATCGTTATAGCAAATTTGTAGGGCGTAACATAACGAAATAATTTAACAACAAGTTCTTTTTTGTTATCTTTCACTCTCGCCTTAGAATTTTATCAACAANAAAAGTTGTCCATCCAGATGATCTAAAACGCTGTTTTAATGATACATGATCATAGTTTTCTACCCACTCTAAGAATGTTTTCGGATTATCTTGATTTTCAGATAGGTACTGTGTGAAAAAGTAATCTAACACTCCTGTATGAGAACTTTTAATATGACCATATTTCCAATGAAGTTCTTTTTTGAAAGCATCTTCAACGGATTCATTTAAATAAAGTATTCTGTAAAGCGCAGCTACAACACCTGTTCGATCAGACCCTGATTTGCAGTGCATAAGGGCAGGGTATTTGATTTTATTGAATAATTTAATAAGTGTTTTAATTTCTTCAGATTCTGGTGGGTTTCTTGAATAAGCTCTAAAATTTACTAGTTCTAAATTTAGGTTTAAGCAGGCCTTTTTCTCAAGTCTGTAAGCTGATAAACCATTTTCACCACGTAAGTTTATTATCGTTTTAATACCATATTTTTTTTTTAGTATTCTTAGTTGTTTTGGACTAGGCTGGCTTGATCTGTACATTTGACGATCTATTGAATACATATTCGGATATATGGCTCTTACAAAACCATGATCTACAATGTATAGAGATAAGTAGTCCTTGATTAGCTTAAGCTTATTTACTNGAGTTGACATAATACATATTATCCGACGTTGTAGAATTATTTATATACCTTATTTGGGATAGCTAATNAAATCCAAAAAATTNTCCATTGTATGTTTCGCAACAATTTTTGAAGAAATATCNTTTAAATCAGCTATTTTGTCTGCAACATGAACAACATAAGATGGTTCATTTATTTTTCCTCTAAAGGGAACAGGAGCCAAAAAAGGAGAATCGGTTTCTATCATTAAGTTCTTCAAATCAACATTTTTAGCAACATGTTGTACTTGTTCAGCTTTTTTAAAAGTTACTATTCCTGATATGGAAATTAAAAAATTCATATCAATAGCTTTTTTTGCAACCTCAAGACTTTCTGTGAAACAATGCATAACTCCGCCTACATCTCTAGCATTTTCTTCTTTTAATATTTGAATGGTGTCTTCAGGTGAATTTCTAGTATGAATTATTAATGGCTTATTGAGCTCTCTTGCGGCTCTAATGTGTGTTCTAAATCTAGTTCGTTGCCACTCTAAATCACCCTTTAATCTAAAGTAATCCAACCCTGTTTCTCCAATAGCAACTATTTTTTTATGATTACCTCTTTTAATTAAATCGCTTACGGAAGGCTCTAAACATTCATTATAATCCGGATGAACACCAACTGATGCATATATAAAATCATATTTTGTTGCCATCTCTAAGACCTTTTTGGATTCTTCAAGCGTTGTACAAACATTTAATGCTTTATTNACGTTTGATTCTTTCATTCTCCTCAATATTTCATCAGTTCTATCTTTTAATCCGTCATAATTNAGGTGACAGTGAGAATCGGCATATTCAATTAAATCCATCTTGGTACTCATAAAAAATTGACTCATAAAAAAGAGTTAAATTAAGGGGGTGATTTGAATATCTAATCATATCTTGAATTTTAATACTTGCCTCAATCCAGTTCGTTAGGTTGTTTAAATTGTTGCTTATACTAGTCAAACTATGCTTTTCACTAGGAAAACATACTGATTTCAACCCAACATTTATTCTGAATACATCATTCATCCACATGACTAGAATCTTCAAAGTGTCTTGTGGTGGAGTTTTACCAGCTTTTTTGGCCCATAAGCAGGGATCAATTTTATCTTGCATTCTTAAAAGGGGAAGTAACCATTTTAGTGTAAGATTTTCATCAAGCAAATTTTTATAAAGAAGATTTCTTTGGTATGGTAGAAATACTTTTCTACATCTGGATAGAACTGTAGTTGGAATTGTCTGTAAACTATGCGAAAAAAGAAAAAAATGCATTTTTTTAGAGGGTTCCTCCATCGTTTTCAAAAGAGCATTTGCAGCTGGGTAATTTAATTTTTCAATAGGCCCAATAACAGCAATACGAACTCCATTTTGATGTGATGTCAAATTAAAAAAATCNAAAAGTTCCCTGACATGATCGATTTTAATTTCCCCTTTTTCTGAAGACGAATTGACTACATTATTTTTNGAATCAGTCGGTTTTAATACTTTGAGATCTGGATGATGTTGATTTGAGCACCATTTACATGATTGACATGAATTACATGAAGAAAAAAATCCCCTTGAATTTTTACATAAAGCNTCCTTAGATAGTTCAAAAACAAACTCCTCAAGTTTTAACTCCAATGGTGCAACGAAAAGTATGGTTGGTGGAAAATCTGATATGTGATTTTTAGCATATTCTTTCCAAGATAACGGCCAAGTACCATCTTTTCTATTATTCATTGTCAAAGATTGATTTTTTTATTAAGTTAAAAATTCTTTCACTAGACANGTCCCCTTCTAACCAAAGAGCTTTGGNNCCTCGCTCTTTAGCAGTTTTTTTAAAACCCTCCCTAACTCTCTGAATAAAATCAAAATTTTCTAATTCAAAACGATCAAGTTTGTTTTCTCTTGTTTCCGTTCTTTCTTTAGATTTCTCAAAAGTTATATCCAAAAAAATTACTTTATGAATATTTAAATTTTTTTCAATATTTTCAGAGAGTATTTCAATTAATTCCATTGAAACACCCCTACCAGCACCTTGATATGCTTTAGTTGAATCTGTAAACCTATCACATAGCACCCATTTACCTAATAACAACTGAGGTATGATAAATTCCTTAACATGGTCACTTCTAGCGGCAAATGCAATCAATGTCTCAGTGATGCCATCCATGTCATTATAGAGCATAATNTCTCTTAAATTTTCAGCAATGTTTGTACCACCAGGCTCCCTNGTTGTAACAACTTCGTGACCTAATTTTTTTAAATAGTCTTTAAGTAGAGATATTTGAGTAGATTTGCCCGAGCCATCTAATCCTTCAAAAATTAATAATTTTCCGATTTTTGTATTTTTTTTTAAGTTTTGATTATTCAAATCTTATTTTTGCCTGGGTGGGGATCCAATCCCTTTTTGATAATAATTAACTGCCCTCTTATGTTGTTGAAAATTTTGACTAAAAAATGACGTTCCGTCACCTTTTGCAACAAAATATAAAGCTTTTGTTTTAGCTGGGTTGACTGCCGCTAATAGGGCTAAACGGCCGGGATTTGAAATGGGTGTTGGAGGTAGTCCAAACCGCAAATAACTGTTGTAAGTGGAATCTGTTTTAAGGTGTTTTCTTTGTAAGTTTCCATCAAATTCGCTACCTAAACCATAAATAATTGTAGGGTCAGATTGAAGTCGCATGTTCATAGCTAATCTATTATGAAAAACTCCTGAAACCATTTTTCTATCAGGGGCATATTGGGTTTCTTTTTCAATAATTGAAGCCAAATTTAAGGCTTCGATAGGAGAATTTAATTTAGAGAATTNACTCCTTTGATTCCAAGCATAATTCAGTGATTCTTTTTGTAACCAAACAGCTCTTTTGATTAGTTGTTGGTCACTGGCACCATACTGAAAAAAATACGTATCTGGGTATATCCAGCCCTCCATACTTTTGGTAAGTACACCAAAGGTTGAAGCCAAAGTTTCTGAAAGTAAAGTGATGTCGCTAGACGAAAGACTTTTTTTTATATGCGGGTGTTTGTGAATTTCAGTTATTACTTGCTCAAAAGTCCAACCCTCAATAAGTGTTATTGAGGCATGAAGACTGTCTCCTGCTGAGATTCTAGCTAGAATTGATGCAAGAGATGTTGTTGATGANAATGAATAAACACCAGCCTTAAGACTTTTGTGAACTCCNGCTATTCTGCTTGCCAAAGAAAATAATTCAGGTCCAGTNGATGCACCTAAATCATGAAGTTTACGCCCAACTTCAATAGCAGATGATCCAGTCGGTACAACTAACTCAATAGTCTGAGAAGAGTTGAGTGTAATTTTGTTGAAAATAGGAGAATGCATCCACCAATATATTATTGCTGATGCTGATAACAATAAAGAAATTACNATTAAAAGAAATTTAAAAAGAAAACGCAATTTAATTTGTCCTTTTTGATTTATATTTAATTATATCAACACTTAGAATTATTTAATTAATAGAAAATATGGACAACTTATTAAAATATAATATAACTGCATTATGTAAAAACACTGGTTTTTCTATACTTTCAGTCNCGGATGAAGATTCATCTACTTTTTTGCAAAGCCAGCTTACCAATGATATCTTTCAACTTGAAAGTGACTCCATCGACCACCTTTTNAGCGGATACTGTAATCCAAAAGGGAGATTAGTTACCTTAATAAGAGTTCTGAGAATAAAACAATTNCAGTATATTTTAATTTTACCTTCTGAATTAGTCCAAACAGTTGCTAAGCGGCTTAAGCTGTTTGTGTTACGTTCAAAAGTAAAAATTGAATTAGCAAATGACGAATTAAGTCTAGTTGGTGTCTGGGGTGATGATATAACCATCGGAGTTGGTAAAATGGAAATATCTGACGGTTTAATAATTCTGAGAGATGTAGATTGCCCTAAATTTGGAAAAAAAGCTTGGTTAATTGGTAAAAAAAATATTGTTCAAAATAGCATAAATAATTTACCTCAAATAAATGATTTTAATAAGCATTATTGGAAATCCTCAGAATTGCTAGCTGGAAATTTATGGATTGACAAAAGTAACACAGAAGCTTTTACACCACAATCAATCAATCTCGACTTAAATAATGGTGTTAGCTTCACTAAAGGATGTTATCCGGGGCAGGAAATTGTGGCTAGAACTCACTATCTTGGTAAAGTCAAAAGAAGATTAATACTTGCTGAGGTCAATGAACATCAATCACAGGATTATGAAATTAAAAAAAATACACCTGTTTATCAATCAATAATAAATGAAAACTCTTCGCTAGAAGTTGGTTTTGTCGTTGATGTTTCCTATTTGGAGTTAAAGAATGATCAGAGGAAAGTTTTATTAATGATTCAGTGTCAGATGAACAAGTTAAAAAAACAGTGTTCTCAAATAACATTAAACATCCAAAAAAGTGATGGTCCAAAACTTACNTTATTAGATTTACCCTACTCTATGGATGACTCTTCAGAGACAAAATAAATAANCAGAAAACATTAACTTTGAATTGACCTTATGGTTACTNTTAAATGACATGGTTCGCGACCTGTATAATGAANGNCATACATCTAAAAAAAGATTTCATCATTACCAATTTAAAAAATTAGATCTATTTGAAACCATTTCAATTAAATAACGACTAAAGTACAAAATGTTTTCTTAATTCTTGATATCATTTATCCATTAATTTAGAAATTTTAAAATTAAAAATCAATTAGTTAGATTCATTTATTAAAAGTTAAATTAGGAGTAATTTTTTGAAAACAGAAAAAGACTACAAAGATGACTTGACTGAGCTTGAGTTTCTAGTTACCAGAAAAAAAGCAACTGAACCAGCATTTTCAGGACGTTACTGGAAACATTTTGAGTTGGGTGTATATGTTTGCAAATGCTGTAAAACGAATCTATTTAGTTCNCAAGATAAGTTTGAGTCTGGCTCGGGTTGGCCAAGTTATTCCAAAGAAATATCNAATGCTGTAATAAAAGAAAAAATTGATTTAGATCATGGAATGGAACGCGTAGAAATATTATGTAGCAAATGTGATGCACATCTAGGTCATGTTTTTACTGATGGCCCAGAACCCACTGGTTTGCGCTATTGCGTTAATTCAGTTTCATTAGATTTTGTTGCTAAAAATAAGGTAGATTTATGAGAGTTTTAGCTGATTGGGTGCCAATAATTGTATTTTTTGTTGCATTTAAAATGATTGATATTTTTTATGCTACCGGTTTGGCTATTGTTACAACTATATTAATGATGGGTTTGATGAAATTTTTCGGGAAAAAAATTGAAAAAATCCAATGGTTTAGCTTGGGTATAATTGTAGTCTTTGGTGGCGCTACCATCATCCTACAAGACGAGCAATTTATAAAACTTAAACCTTCTATCTTGTACACAGTTTTTTGTTTGGGTTTATTAATACCTCAATTTTTTGGAAAAGTTTTAATAAAAAGTTTGATGGGAAAACATCTAGACTTGCCAAATCCAATATGGGCAAAACTAAATACCATGTGGGCACTCTTTTTTGGTTTCATGGCAATTCTAAATCTATGGGTTGCAAACAATTACTCTACAGATTTTTGGGTTGAGTTTAAATTATTTGGCATGCTNGGATTTACTGTTGCGTTCACCATAGTACAAGCGATTTGGTTGAGTAGATACAAAGACTCTGAAAATAAAAAAACCTAATAAATTAACACTATGACAAAACTAATAGATGAAATAGAGAAAAAATTAAGAAATAATCTCGATCCTATTGAATTTGATATTTGGGATGAAAGTCATGAGCATAAAGGCCACGTTGGGGCAAAGGATGGAGCAAGTCACTTTTTTTTAAGAGTAGTTAGTAGTAAGTTCACCAACTTAAATCGAATTCAAAGGCATAAANTAGTATACGGAATTTTGGATGGCTATATTCCAAAAAAAATTCACGCATTATCATTACAAGCTATTGCCCCGGAAGAATTAGAGCTTTAAATTTACTGTTGTTCCATTCGGAACGATATCAAATAAAGTTACTATATCCTTACCAGTCATACGAATACAGCCTTTTGAACCAACAGTNCCCATTTTTACAGATGGTGGGCTACCGTGTATGTAAACATATCTCTTCATCGTATCAACACAACCAAATCTGTTCTTTCCTTTCTCTAAACCACTTAACCAAAGAATTCTAGTCAAAATCCAATCTCTATTCGGGTATTGTTTTGATAGGCTTTCGTTCCAAACTTCACCGGTTGCTCTTCTTCCGACAAAAACCGATTCTATTGGATAGTTCTGACCGATTTTAGCTTTAATTTTATGTTTTCCCAAAGGTGTCTTAAAACTGTTGTATTGCTCACCAACNCCATTCGCAGCTGTTGATACACTCGTTGAAAAAACAGGATCAAGATAAATATTCGTATTCCACCTATCATCGTTTTCAAGCCAGTTTTTGTCTGTCGATTTATAAACGGTTAGTTTCTGAATACTTATTTCAATTAATATATGGTAAATTGACATCTAATTTGGTGTTGTGTGTTGTTGTATTATTTTACTTTTCTTCGATCCAAAAAAAACTTCTTTAATAAATTAGCAGACTCATCATCCAGAACTCCACCTTTCACAATGGTGTGGTGATTTAATGATTTGTTTTCAAATACCTTTAAATTACTGTGAGTGACTCCAGTCTTAACATCATAAGANGCAAATGTAATAGTTGATAGTCTTGAGTTGATAATCGAACCAGCACACATCAAACAAGGCTCTAATGTGACAAATAGATGACAATCTAATAGGCGATAATTACGAATTTTCTTAGCAGCCTTCCTTATNGCAANTACTTCAGCATGTGCAGTAGGATCAGANAGTTCAATTACTTGATTATAACCAGCTGATATTATTTTATTGTCTTTGACAATTACAGCACCAACAGGAACTTCATTTTTGTTAGCGGCTTTTTTCGCTTCTACTAAAGCTTGTCTCATGTAAAAAATATCGTTCATAAATAATTTTTATAAAAAAAAGTTTAGAATAATCTCTTTAGTAATCATTATTCAAAATAAATAGTGTTAAAAATGATCTTAAATCACGACTCAATCAAAAGAAAATTTTTTTTTCTTTTAACTCTTTTCTTTTTATGTCAAAACTTGTCAGCCAATAATTATTTAGANAAAGGAGTTGTAGTTGCAGCCCATCCTTTGGCATCATATGCAGGTAAAATAATTCTAGAACAGGGAGGTTCAGCNATTGATGCNGCGGTTACTGTTCAGGCTGTTTTGGGNTTAGTAGAACCACAATCCTCAGGAATAGCTGGTGGAGGGTTTTTGTTGTATTACTCAAGNTCAGATAAAAAANTTATAAGTTTTGATGGTCGTGAGCGNGCACCTTTAAATATAAATCCAACAATCTTTGAACAATTTACAGGCTCTAGATCTGGATTTTATAAAGCTGTGACNAGTACCAATTCTATTGGCGTTCCAGGTATTCCAGCCATGCTTGATCAGGCACATAAAAAATATGGACAACTAAATTGGAAAAAATTATTTGAGTATCCAATTCAATTAGCAGAAAAAGGTTTCAAAATAACACCAAGGTTTTATGCATTAGTAAAGCGAGATATGTTTTTGATGAAACATAGAGAGTCTAGAGAATATTTTTATACTAAAAAGTTGGATCTAAATAAAAATTTNGTTCCCAAACCAATTGGGACTTTGCTCTTGAATAAATCTTATGCCAGAACNTTAAAAAAGATTTCATCTTTAGGTGCAACTGAATTTTATACAGGAGATATTCCCGAGTTAATAATTAATGATTTGTTAAAAATTGATGAAAATACACTTCTCAAAAAAAAAGATTTTATGGCTTACTCTTCAAAGGAAAGGAAACCTGTTTGTGGATATTATAGAAAATATAAAATATGTTCNATGGGACCTCCTAGCTCAGGAGGAATAGCAATTTTACAAATTCTAGGAATTCTCCAAAGCTATAATTCTAAAATAATGGAGGATGAGGTAAAAAAAATTCATCTCGTAACTGAAGCTACAAGGTTGGCGTTAGCTGATAGATTAAAATATATTGGAGATCCAGATTTCGTTGAAGTACCAGTCAACAAACTACTGAACATGGAATACCTTACTGATAGATCAAAGCTAATTAAGTTAGGCTCAAGAATAAAGAATGTTAATGCNGGTAAATTCAAAGATGTAAGTAAATCTAGCTTAAATGTGGATATCCCATCACAATCTACAACNCATTTTGTGATTTTGGATAAATTAGGAAATGCAGTTTCGATGACAAGTTCCGTTGAATCAGCATTCGGATCCAGAGTTATGTCTGAAGGTATGATTTTAAACAATCAACTAACGGATTTTTCATTTCAATCCATAGATAAAAATGGTTCACAAGCTTTTAATGCTGTTGCTCCTGGCAAGCGACCAATGTCGTCGATGACACCAACAATAATATTTGACCCCGATGGAAATTTATTTGCATTAGTTGGCTCACCAGGTGGCATATCAATCATAAGTTATGTTGCACAGACTATTATTAGCCTTATAGATTTAAATTATTCCATGCAAAAATCCATCAGTGAATCGCGATTTTTGGTTAGAGGAAAGAATACAATTTTAGAAAAAAATCCCACCATGACAAAGTATGAAAATGAATTAAAAAAACTTGGTCACAATATANTAATTAGAAATCAATATAGCGGATTACATGGAATTAGATTAAAAAGAAATACTTCTGGGTACAAAATTGACGGAGGNGCAGACCCCAGAAGAGAGGGTAAAATCGAATTTACTTCATTTTAAAAAGAATAATTTTGAATATAGATAATATTTTAACTATCGATGAACTCAGGTCTTTAGCAAAAAAAAGAACTCCAAAAATGTTTTATGAATATATGGAGGCTGGATCATGGTCAGAGTCAACATTAAAAGACAATAGAAACGATTTCAAAAGGATAAAATTTCGTCAAAGAGTTGTTAAAGATATTTCCAGTCGTTCTACTAGATCTAATTTAGTAGGAAGCGACGCAAGCATTCCATTGGCTCTTGCTCCATGTGGTCTGGCAGGTATGCAATATCCTGATGGTGAAATTCATTCAGCACTAGCTGCAGAAAAATTTGGCGTTCCATATACATTGTCAACTATGTCAATAACTTCTATCGAAGATTTAGCTGATAATGTTCGTGAGCCATTTTGGTTCCAACTTTATGTTATGAAAGATCATGAATTTTCAAAGAAACTTATTCAAAGAGCCAAGGTGGCTCAGTGCTCAGCACTAGTTCTTACTGTAGATTTACAACTTCTTGGCCAGAGGCACTGCGATATCAGAAATGGACTTTCAAGCCCACCAAAAATTACATTAAAAAACATATTAGAAATGTCACTTAAACCCTCATGGTGCATAGGTATGTTAAAAACAAAAAGAAGAAGTTTTGGAAATATAGTCGGGCATGTAGATGGAGTCTCTGATACTTCAAAATTATCATCATGGATAGATGAACAATTTGACTTAAAGCTTAATTGGGATGATATTTCAAGAATAAGAGATTGGTGGAATGGAAAACTCATTATTAAAGGCATTTTGGATCCGGAAGATGCAATGTTTGCTGAAAAAATTGGTGCTGATGCACTGATCGTTTCTAATCACGGTGGCAGGCAGTTGGATGAGACAATTAGTTCTGTTACTGCTTTACCAGACATAATCAATGTATTGAAACCAGACACACAAGTGTGGCTTGATAGTGGAATTCAATCCGGACAAGATATTTTAAAAGCTTTAGCATTAGGTGCAAAAGCAACANTGATTGGTAAAACTTATCTCTATGGATTAGCAGCGGGTGGTGAAAAAGGGGTTAGTAAAGTACTGGAAATACTCAAAAAAGAGTTAGATATAACTATGGGNCTTTGCGGTTGCAAAGATATAAGCGAAGTGTCAGGAAAGATAATAAAAGTATTAAGGTAAGATAATTTCTTTTGGCTCTCCAGATGGACAAAAATCAAACATTTTNTTTTTAGAAACTGGTGAATGGTCTGCATTAAACATTACTGCGCAAGTTTTACCTGTCCATTTATTGATAATGAAAAAAACTGATTCGCTTTTTTCATAAGTTATAAACTCAAATCTGTTTATCCAAACATAATTAAAAGAAAGGATGAATGTAGAAATGATTATTGAAATTGATAATTTAGTGGATGCTTTCATGCAGAAANTCGTTNAAGTTTGTGTTTAATATACATATNTTGGTATTTAATTTTACTACTATAATATAAATAGAACTTAAAAATATTAAAGTAATGATTAAAAAATCTTAATTACATTTGTAATTGTGTTTTAGCGTTGTTATTTAATTTTATGCTGATAATATATATTTTGATTATTCAAGATTAAATTAATTTAGAAATTTTAAGGAAAAAAATTGAGCTCCAAATTAACAATGAGAATTAGTGAATCATTAGTTGCAGGAGGACCTCCTGGAACCGCTGCAGAACCCGAAATTGCAATTGGAGAGCTCGATGGNCCCTTTGGAACCGCCTTTGCTATGTTGCTAGGTGATCAGACAAAGGGGCACTCTAAAGTTTTGGCTATATTAAACACAGACATGATGGTGAAGCCGGCTACCCTAATGGTTAGTAAAGTTACCGTAAAAAATTCAAAGTATACAAATATTTTAATGGGAACTGTGCAAGGAGCTATCGCTAANGGTGTCTTAGACTCTGTGAGAAACGGCGATATCCCAAAGGAAAAAGCCAATGATTTGGGTATTATTGTCTCAGTTTGGTTGAACCCCAGTGTTGTTGATGACAAAAATTTAGATCATAAAATTTTATTTAACATACACAGAAAAGCCACATCTCAAGCAATACACAAAGCGATGAAAAATGAGCCAAATATCGATTGGTTACTTGATAATCAAGACAAGATTATTCATAAGTATTATCAAATGGGTTTAGATGGAAAAATTTAAGTCATAACAAACATGAACTTAAAAGTTTTATTCAAAAATTTTTTTTAATTTGTTACTAACTTTTTCAAATGTATTGCTAGATCTAGCAATTATATTAACCACTTGGTTTTCTCTAAAATATGTAGCCCTGTCAAGATATAAAGATTCAAGAATATAATCTTTTTTATTTTTAATGTCATTACTAAGTATTTTGGGAATNTTTTGGTTTTCAACTTTTTTTACAACGACCAAAGTTTGTAAAATGAGCTCAAAATATTTTTCTTTGTCACTATTGTCGATGTAATTTGATAAGGTATCTTTGGCTTTGTTTAATGCACGGGAAGAAGCACGCTCTTTGGCTCCAGGCAAGTCAATTAGTACTTTTTCAGAGATAGTAATTTTAAAGCTTATAAACTTNCCACCTTCATTAAAGGATATTTCTACTTCATCACTAATTTTTGTTGTGAATACCTCTTTGGATTGTGGCGTTATAAATTCGACCTTATTCAACGTTGAACATGCGGAGNATGAAAGAGAAAAAAAAAGTGAAATGAAAATAAACTTCATAGATATTAGAAAAAATATAAAGTTATCTGAAACCAGTTAAATACATAGATAACAGCGAAATAAAGATAATTGTTCCCACAAAAAATCCAATCACAATTAATATGATGTACCAAGCTTTAATATTTTGTTTATCTTTACTCAAGTTATTTTTGTTTTGACTTTCTACATTAATGAAATTTTGAATATCATTAGCTATTTTTTTACTATCAGATTTATTAATATATTCCGCTATTTTATTTTCTGGTTTGGTCTTTTTTATCATGAATTATATAAAAATTATTGAATCTATTGTAATTTTGTCATATCTGAACAACTATAATTAAAAATACACATTATATTTGTCAAAAAATAACGCAAAAGGTTTCTTGCTTGAAGATGAATGATTATAAAAGACCAAAAAAAAATCTTGAAACAATCCATTTTAATGACGAAGAGTTGATTCAAACAGAAATTTCCAAATATGTAAGTGAAAATATTCATTTAAAGAATTCATTAAAAGAACTTCGTAAGGAATTAGAAAACCAAGCATATTCAAAACATAAATCTGTTCAAGCCGCACAAGTTGATAATAAATTAAACATTAAACAACTAAAAGATTTAATCATTTCATTAAGGATTGAGTTAGAGAATCTTCAAATTAAAATGCAAACTTCTATACAACATGCAATATCTAATTCTAGTGCTGAAATTATTCATCTAAAAAAAACTATTTCTTGCCTTAGAGAAGAATTAGAATCACTTTCTATTCAAAAAGATGAAGAACTTCAAAAAGCTATCTCTAATAAGGAATCTGAAATCGCACAATTAAAACTTACTATTGGTTTATTAAGAACGGCACTAGATGAAGCTAAATTTGAGAGTAACAAGTCTCTTCAAGAAAAGCTGGCCGAATCGACAAAAGAGATAGTAACTCTACAAAAAGATTTAATAACTCTAAGAAAAAAACTTCAATCAGATCAAAAACCAGGTCAGTAAAAAAATAATGACAAGTAGAAAGTCAATAAATAAAACACCATCAAAAACAGATGTTAAATTAAAACAAGCCGAGACACTTTTGTCAGTATCTAAAAGAGTTTCTGCAATGGAAACAGTAGATGAAATACTTGAATCTTTAGTTGAGATTGCAACCTATGAAATGCAAGCAGAAAGAGGTTCATTATTCATTAATGATCCAGTTACTAATGAATTGTATTCTCGAGTTGCTATGGGCATGCAACGCAGAGAGATTAGAGTAATGAATGATTCTGGAATTGTTGGGAATGTTTATCAATCTGGTAAGGGCTTGATTATAAAAAATGCATACCGAGATAAGAGGTTTGATAAGTCAATCGATGAAAGTTCAGGCTTTCTTACAAAGTCTATTTTATGCACACCAATAAAGACGGTTAAAGGGGAAATTATTGGGTGTACACAAGTTCTTAATAAGAAAAAAGGATATTTTACTAAGGCTGATATGTCATTTTTAGAACTTATTACTTCTCAGGCTGCTGTTGCATTACAAAGTAATTTATATGTTGAAAAGGTTCAAAAAGCTCATGAAGAGGAAATGGAATTTACAGATATCATCTCTGACATTACTGGAGAAATAAAAATTGAAGCTCTTTTAAAAAAAGTAATGGATGAAGCTACTAGAATTTTAAAGGCTGATAGGTCAACATTATTTTTAAATAATGAAAAAACAAATGAGCTCTGGTCCCAAGTTGGTCAAGGTCTTGGGACTACTGAAATTAGATTGCCAAATCACGTAGGTATTGCTGGTACTGTTTTTCAGTCTAATAAGTCCATAAATATTCCGCATGCTTATGCTGATTTAAGATTTAATCCATCCTTTGATAAAAAGACAGGATACTTTACTCGTTCTATTTTATGTGTACCTCTAGTAAACAAAATAGGCAAAACGATTGGTGTAACTCAAGCATTGAATAAAAAAGGTGGTCCATTTAATGATGATGATGAACAGAGATTAAAGGCTTTTACTGCTCAGATTGCTATAGCTTTAGAGAATGCACAACTTTTTTCTGATGTTCAAAAAATAAAAAATTATAATGATGCAATGTTACAAAGTATGTCTAACGGTGTAATTACTATTGATACTGAAAAAAAAATAGTTACCTGTAACTCTGCTGGTGAGAGAATTTTTCAAACAAATTCCAAAAATATTATTGGAAAATTTGTAAAAAATTTTTTTGGAGAAAAAAACAGCTGGATCCTTGAAAGGATCAATCGTATTAACGAAACAAAGACAGCTGAGTCAGTTATGGATCAAGAGCTAAAGTTTGAAAAAGAAAGTATTTCAGTTAATTTAACAGTTCTTCCTTTAACAGATGAAAACGATGAAAGTCTCGGTTTGATGATAATGATTGATGACATAAGCTCTGAAAAAAGAATGAAATCTACCATGTCAAGGTATATGGACCCTGGCCTTGCAGATCAATTAATGGGGGAAGGCTCGGAGCTTTTAGGTGGCCAGGACATTGAAGCAACTTTGTTATTTTCAGATGTTCGCTCTTTCACTACTATTACTGAGCAATTAGGTGCCCAGGGTACTGTAAAACTTTTAAATGACTATTTCACAATCATGGTCGATTGTATAAATAAATCCGGTGGAATGCTTGATAAGTTTATAGGCGATGCGATAATGGCTGGTTTTGGTGTTCCAGTGGCGGGTGAGAATGACCCAGATAGAGCAGTAAAATGTGGAATCTCAATGCTTGAAGAATTAAAAAAATGGAATACTCTTCGTATATCTAAAAATTTACTACCAGTAGAAATTGGAATTGGATTAAATACTGGACATGTTGTATCAGGCAATATTGGATCATTAAAACGTATGGATTTTACAATGATTGGAGACGGTGTTAATCTTGCAGCCCGGCTTGAATCCGCTTGCAAACAATACGCAGCAAAATTATTGATTTCGCAATTCACATATAAAAAACTTAAAGGTATTTACAGGATTAGAGATGTTGATCTGGTAATAGTTAAAGGAAAAACACAACCAGTTGGGGTTTATGAAGTATTAGATTTTTACAGTGATGAAGAGTTTCCAAATGTGATGGAAGTTTTAGGTCATTTCAAAACAGGGATAGAAAAATTTAGAAAAGGCTCATGGAAAAAAGCAATTGATTCATTTAACAAAGCATACCAATTGCATCCAGAGGATAAGCTTTCACAAATATATATAAAAAGATGTGAATATCTAATTTCTAATCCTCCTAAAAACTGGAATGGAGTTTGGGTAATGACCAGTAAATAAAATTGAAATACTATTTTACAAACAAATTTCTATTAAAACATACAAAGTAGTTAATTTTTAACTTTATTAGAGTTAATTACTTGATCAATGATTTACTATGATTGCTCTATTTTTTAATTAAACTTACACATATTTCAATAAAAAATACTCATATTATTTTAAAAAAATTCTTTTTTCTATTTATACTAGGTATTAATTTACAACTTAGATCAATAATTAATTACCCAATTTTGTTCAAATTATAGTGATAAAAAAATGACTAGAAACTCAAATGAAAATAATTCATCAATACCAATTGTTGGACATTTAATTAACGGTAAAGTTGTTCATCGTGAGGGTATTATCCATGATGTTTACAATCCATCATTAGGCTTAGTTGAAAAAAAATTACAACTAGCTAACCACCAAACCGTTTTAGATGCAGTTAATTCGGGAAAAAAGGCATTTCCAGAATGGCGTAATACGCCACCTATAAAACGAGCAAGAATTATGTTCAATTTTCTTAAATTACTTGAAAAAAATTCAGATCAAATTTGTGATTTAATTGGAAAAGAGCATGGTAAGATTTGCCACGATGCAAAAGGGGAACTCCAAAGAGGCATTGAGAATGTAGAATATGCTTGCACTGCACCCGAAATTTTAAAAGGTGAACATAGTAAAAACGTCGGGGCATCAATTGACTGCTGGAGCGAATTTCAGCCCCTGGGTATAGTTGCAGGAATTACTCCATTTAATTTTCCAGCAATGGTTCCAATGTGGATGTATCCTTTAGCAATAGTTTGCGGCAATTGTTTTATTCTTAAACCATCTGAAAAAGATCCTAGCTCTACTCTGTTTATCGCACAGCTACTGCATCAAGCTGGACTCCCAAATGGTGTTTTGAATGTAGTTAACGGTGGAAAAGAGTCTGTAGATAGCATTATCAATAATTCAGATGTTCAGGCGGTAAGTTTCGTGGGATCTACTAAAATTGCAAAGTATATCTACACCGAGTCAACAAAAAATGGTAAACGCTGTCAAGCTCTTGGTGGAGCAAAAAATCATGCAATAGTTTTACCTGATGCCAATATTGATAATGCTGTTAGCCAACTGATAGGTGCAGCTTTTGGATCTAGTGGTGAACGATGTATGGCTTTATCTGTCGCCATTGTTGTTGGTGAAAAAACAGCTGACGAATTGGTTTTAAAATTAAAAAAAAATATGGATAGACTTAAAGTTGGAGCATACAGTGATACAGAAAATGACTTTGGACCATTAATTACCAAAGAACATAAAGAAAAGGTAATTTCTTATATTGATAGTGCTCAGAGAGAAGGAGCAACAATAGTTGTAGATGGAAGAAATGTTAAGGTTAAGGGCTACGATCAAGGTTTTTTTGTTGGCGGAACTTTGATTGATAAAGTTACTTGTGAAATGTTGTCTTATAAAGAAGAAATTTTTGGTCCAGTTCTACAAATAATGAGGGTAGAATCCATGGAGAAAGCAATGGAAATTATTGATGGTCACGAATATGGAAATGGAACATGTATCTTTACTCGTGATGGAGAAGCTGCAAGATTTTTTTCAGATAATATAAATGTTGGAATGGTTGGAATAAACATTCCATTGCCAGTCCCAGTTGCTTATCATAGCTTTGGTGGTTGGAAAAATTCTCTTTTTGGAGATCTTTTTGCATACGGGCCTGACGGTGTAAAATTTTATACTAGAAGAAAAACAATAACGCAAAGATGGCCATCATCTGAGGTACGAGAAGGAGTCGAATTTTCAATGCCAACACTAAAATAGTTACCTAAAAAACTTTAATTATTTTGTAAAATTAACTAATGTTTTTGTTCATTTTACTCTCTAATAACTCCCATTCAACGTAAGCTTTATCAAGTTCGATGTTAAGTTGTATTAATTTTTTTTTAGTTAACTTTACTTTTTCCAGGTTTTTTTTGTAAAAAATAGGATCTGAAAGTTTGTTGTTAAGGTCTGATACTTCCTTTTCTATTTTAGAAATTTTATCTGGTAGTGACTCAAGGATTCTTTTTTCATTATATGAAAGTTTAGTTCTGACTTGAATTTTTTTTACATTAAATGTATTTTTGGTTGATTGATTGATTCGTTTTGTTTTTTTATTTTCATCAAGTCTTTGAATTATCCAATCATCATAACCGCCAATATAGTGATTTAATCCTGATTCTTCGAAAACAAAGCATCTTGTAATAACTTGATTAAGAAAATATCGATCGTGGCTTACCAAAATCAAAGTTCCTTTAAAAGATTGAAGTCTTTCCTCCAACAATTCCAGAGTTTCAACGTCAAGGTCATTCGTCGGTTCATCCATAACCAAGACATTAGCTTTTTGTGCGAATAACTTGGCAAGAAGTAAACGGCTTTTTTCACCTCCCGATAGTGCACTTACAGGAGTTCTTATTCTTTCAGGAGAAAACAAAAAGTCTTGTAAATAACCTATAACATGCTTTTTTGAATTTTGAACTTCTACAAATTCTCTACCATCAGATAAATTGTCTAAAACTGTTAAATTTTCATTTAATGTATTTCGTAGTTGATCAAAATACGCTATTTGTAATCTAGTACCAATTGTAATATGACCTTTTGATGGATTAATTTGCCCGAGAAGTACTTTTATGAGTGAAGTCTTTCCAACACCATTGGATCCAATGATCCCTATTTTGTCACCTCTTTCAATTACACATGAAAAATCCTTAAACAAGCATTTCTCTCCAATCGTAACGCTAACATTGTTAGATTCGATTACAATTTTTCCAGATTTTTTAACTTCCGAAAGTGCAATATTAACTGTTCCTTGGTGAGTTCTTCTAGCTTTGTATTTTTGCCTTAATTTTTTTAATTCTCTTACCCGACCTTCATTCCGTGTTCGTCGAGCCTTTATTCCTTGTCGAATCCAAATTTCTTCCTTNGCTAGTTTTTTGTTAAATAGTTCAGACTCGGTTTTTTCATCATTCCATCTTTTGTCTCTTGATAAAAGATAGTTTTTGTAGTCACCTTCATAAATAAACACTGAACCTCTGTCAATTTCAATAATCTTGGTAGCAAGAGACTTCAGAAAAGTTCTATCATGAGTAATAAACACCAACGATGCGTTGTACGTTTTTAAAAATTCCTCCAACCATTCAATAGAATCGATATCTAAATGGTTAGTGGGTTCATCCAACAACAAAACATCAGGTTCTAAAACTAGTGATCTTGCTAACAAGACTCTTCTTTTGATTCCACCTGATAAGGAAGAAAACTCTGAATTAAAATTAAGGTTAAGCCTAGATAAAATTTTTAAAACTTTTTGTTCGATATTCCAACCGCCAACACTATCAAGTTTTTGTTGGACCTTTTCAAGTTTTTTGTAGGTATCTCCAGACTGATTTTTTTCTAAATTTTGAATAGCCTTCTTATGTTCATTTATCAGCATTCCCAGTTTGTCTAAACCTTGAAAAACAATGCTATAAATTGTTCCATTGAGATCATTGGGAACTTCTTGTTCAAGCCGAGATATTTGTATTCCGTTTTTTACAATTACTTCACCACTGTCTGGTAGTAAATCACCTTGAATAATTTTTAATAATGATGATTTACCTGCACCATTTCTACCAAGCAAGCATATCCTTTCGTTTGCATCAATTGATAAAGTAATATCGTTAAGTAAGCTGGGATTACCATAATTTAATTCTATTGATTTGAGTGATATTAGAGACATCTAAAATTGTTAAATTATTTCGTATACTTTTTCAGGAGGACGAGCAATAATTGCTTTTGATCCATTGACAACTATTGGCCTTTGGATAAGTTTTGGACAATTTAACATAATTTTGATGATCTCATTTTCACTTAAATTTTCTTTTCCAAGATTTTTATCTTTATACTCCTTCTCTGTTGATCTCAATAGTTGTTTGGCACTTATATTTAACTTGATTAATAGAGATTTTAAATCACTTGGAGATAATTTTTTTTCTAGGTATAAAATTACTTGTGGATCCAAATTTTCGGAGTTTAAAATTTTTAAGGTATTTCGTGATTTGCTACATTTAGAGTTGTGATAGATAATTAAATTTTTCATTTTGTTAAGCTATATCTAAAGAATTTAAATTAATAATATACTTAATTATTGATTATGAATAAAAGATTGATCTCCTTAACTATTTTTTTTATAAGTCTCTTTTTTCTAAATGGCTGTGGATTATTAAATATACATAACGAAAATGTTTATTTAAGTTCCGAAAATTATGACTCTGTAACAAAAACTTTTTATAATTCAAATAAAGATTCCAATAAAAAATCTTCTTTTGAATTAATATCATTTCTCTTAGACTTTATTAAAAGACCATACGATACGAGAGAAAGTGAGGGTTTCACACTTCTTGATCCAGCAAAGCAAAAGGACAGTTCTAACGGTAGGCAAGTAATTTGGATTGGCCACTCTACACTTCTATTAACTATTGATGGAATTACTATTCTTACAGACCCGGTTTTTTCGTTAAGAGCTTCACCCTTTTCATCTTTTGGACCCAAAAGGGTAACTCCACCTGCTTTGCAAATTATTGATTTACCAAAAATTGATGCCATCATTATCTCGCATAATCACTACGACCATCTGGATATTAAAAGTTTAAAAGAGCTAAACAAAACACAACCTCAAATAAGATTCTTTGTTCCTTTGGGGCTTAAAAACTTGTTGATTAAAAATGGCCTTGAGTTTGTCCATGAATTAGATTGGTGGGAAAAAGCGACTTTTAATGGTCTTACTTTTACTGCAACACCAGTAAATCATTGGTCATCAAGATCACTATTTGACCGTAATAAAACACTTTGGTCAGGATGGATGATTGACTGGCCTAATTATCGATTTTACTTCGCTGGTGATTCTGGATACTCTAATGATTTTATAGAAACTCGAAATCGATTAGGCAGTCCTGATTTAGCCGCAATTCCCATAGGTGCGTATGCACCTAGAAACTTTATGAAACAATCTCATATAAACCCTGAGGAAGCAGTTCGTGTTTTTGAAGATTTAAGTGCAAAGAGAGCAATTGCAATTCACTGGGGAACATATAAATTGACAACAGAGTTACTAAGTGAACCACCGATCAGACTTCGAGCTGAAATAAAGAGAAAAAACATCAAACCATCGAGATTTGTTTCATTNAAGCATGGTCAAAAACTAAATCTTTAATTAATTTGAAAAGGTTTTTTTACCAGCACAGAAAACGCAAGAAAAGCAGCATCTCTAATTGACTGATTATTTTCACCTCTAGCTTTTTGAGCATTTATATTTGAAATTTGTGCATCTATGTACGCAGCAACAACAGAGGAAGGTATTTGAATAGTAAAATTACCCTTATTTTTAGCATTATCAATCCACTGTTCATAACTTTTTAAGAGTAATTTATGTAAAAGATCTAGTTTATTTTTAGTTTTATCTCCAAGTAAATTGTGAGAATTTCTCATCATAGTAAAAAGACATCCCATCGATACTGAGTTTTTTTCCTGATTATAGATTAAGCTAAGTATAAGTTTTTGTAGAACTTCATGAAAAGTTTGATGGCTAGAAAATAATTTAAAAAATGGTGATATAAATTCTTTAAAATATAGTTCAAGCGCTTCAGTCATAAGACCGTCCTCACTTCCAAACTCTCTGTAAAGAGTAGGTTTTGAAACATTAGCTCTTCTGCATATTTCATTCAAGGACATATTGTGAATACCTTTAATCCAGTAAGAATTCATAGCAACATTTATTACATGAGTTCTGTTTATCACTTTTGGACGACCAGGCTTAGGATTTAGCTTTTTTGATGTCATTATCAACTATGGTTTAAATTTTTAANATTAATGGGTCACAATAACGTACCACATAGTACGAAAAAGTCAATTTACCAAACTAATTATTTTTAATATATTAAAAAAGCTTATGATCACCAAGTTCTTGACCATCGTTACCAAATTCAATTACATGTCTGTAAAAATCTTCCAAACTATCATCTCCATATTCAGGGGTTTTTTCAGCAGAATATCTTTTGTTATCTTCATCCCATAACAACATAGATTCTGTTGCATAGTAATGGCCTATCCGTGAAAATTCTTTTAGGTCTTTAATTTTTTGTGAAAAAAGTGAAACGGGGCTCAAAAAACAATTAAAAATTGTAAAAATTGAACTTGAAATATTTAAAAATTTTGGAGTTTGCCCTAAGAGTCTAAATA
The DNA here is from genome assembly GCA_002170285.1 of Betaproteobacteria bacterium TMED100. Taxonomy (GTDB): domain Bacteria; phylum Pseudomonadota; class Gammaproteobacteria; order Burkholderiales; family Burkholderiaceae_A; genus UBA7377. The sequence continues at coordinate 6,908 of NHFB01000016.1, read as the reverse complement.
AGAGCTCACCCTGCTCTTTTGGTGTGTAATTTGATCCAGCACCCCCAATCGGTAAAACCTTATTCATTCTTTGCTCTAAAATCAAACAATCACAGATAAATTCTGCTAAGTTTCTCTCAGAAATTGGTTTACATGAAGTGCTTGTTCCGTTGTCAAAAAACACAAAAGATTTTCCAGATTTAACTTTCTCTATTTGACCAGAAATGGACTTAAAAAAAGCAGTTGGCCTAACTATACTATAAGTGATACTGGAAGCTATTAAATCATGCTCAAATGCCAACTTTGCAAACTGAAATTCAAGCATTGGCTTTTGCACGCATATCGCTGACAAAAGAATAAAATGCCTGATCTGTATGAATTTACCAAATTCAAGTAGGTTTTTATTAGCTTTATATTCAACATTCCAAGAATCCTTGTATCCTCCAGATCTTGTTCCAATGCATGAAATTATGGCGTGTATTGATGAAAACTTTTCAGATAAATTTTTAAAATCATTCTTTGAACATAGATCAATTTTGTAGAAAACCACATCTTTTTGTTTTCTTAGCGCGTATGGGTCAGAAAAGTTTCTTCCGATACACACAACTTGGTAACCTCTACTGAGCAAAGTGTTTAAAACATTTCTGCCAATATATCCAGAACTGCCTGCCAAAAGAATTGTCTTTGTATTTTTATTTGTTTTATTCACAAAAAAATTAAGATAGTAAATTGTTATTTTATATAAGTTAAAGGAAATTGATGGGCTATCTAGTCTTTTTCTAAATGAACTGTAGGTAACATACATTTTTTCCAATTAACAAAACCACCCTCTAGACTATAGACATGTTCATAACCCATTTGCTTTAAAGTAAATGTAGCTAGAGCAGAACGCCATCCACTCGCACAATATAAAATATAGTGATTATGTGGTTTAAAAAATTTTTTGTAATATGGAGATTCTGGATCGACCCAAAATTCTAGCATCCCGCGAGGTGCATGAAATGCATGCTCTAGCTTGCCTTCTTTCCATAATTCTCTAATATCACGAATATCAACAAAAAAAGTTTGCTTGTCAGTAAGTTTCTTTTTCGCAAGAAAAGGATAAATGACATCTATATTTTTTTTTGCATGTTCAACCAATTCAGCTACAGGTACAATTTTGTTTTGCATATATAAAATTTATAAAAATTTATTTACNTCAATTTTAATACAATTATTTAAAAACAAATTCTAATCATCTATTTTAGACACTGAGATGGGAGTTTCATGCGGTATTTTATTTTTATTATTACATTTACCTTATTTTTTTTTACAAATGCCAAATCAACAACAAATAATTTTCAAGAATGTACTGTTTCACTGGTATCTCAACTTAAATATAGACCTGCTCTTGGGCTTCTATCTAAGTCTTGTTATTTTAAGTATGGATCACACCAGCTAGGTGATAAAGCTAGAAAAACAGGCGCGTGCATAATAGACAAAATAGTTAGTATAAATTCAATAAATCAAGGAAAAGAACTGATTGATATGTGTGCGAAACAAAACAATCAACTCAACATTTTTTTAAAAAATATTTTGGATGATGATTAATTATATGAATGGGAAATTTTTGTATATTGAATAAATTTACAATATANTTGANTCTATTATGATTTTAATCCTTAACCAGTGCACCACAACTTGTATATTGAAGAATATCGACAACTTGTTCAGGTGTTTCTGTAACTGCTAAAGCTGATGCATCAATTTCTTTTAAGGCGTGTTGGTGTTCTGGATTATGCATTACAATTATAGGCTTTCCTAGTGCCGCTGCATATCCTGCATCAAAAGCAGCATTCCATTGTTTGTATTTTTCACCAAATCGAACTACAACTACATCAGCTCTTTGAAGAGCAGTTCTGGTTCTAATTGAATTTAAATTAGCACCTTTATTATCGTGCCAAAATTTGCTATCCTCACTCCCCAATATCATAACACCACAATCATCTGATAATTCATGGTTTGTTATTGGTGTTAAAAATTCAATATTTAGGTCTCTTAACTGACAATTTTTTTTAATTAAATCACGCCAATTTGTATGTATTTCACCTGATAAATAAACTGTTAATTTCAAATCATCTCCTTTNTTTTAGAAATTNTTANNCCTAATTATTTATAAAAATATTTTTTAAAATTGAATAATATTAATAATATTACAAATAATTTATGGTTGTTTGATATGAGTCAGGTTTTTTGGCATAAAATTTAGTTATTAAATTTTTTATTAATTATAAATTCAGCTCCTTGTTCAGCAATCATTACAGTTGGAGCATTTGTATTACCAGATGTAATCCTAGGCATAATAGACGCATCAACTACTCGCAAGTTCTTTATTCCATGAACTTGTAACCTGTCATTAACTACAGAAAATAAGTCTGACCCCATTTTACAAGTTCCAACTGGATGAAAAATCGTAGTTCCTAAATTCCTTGCTGCATCAAGTAAATCTTTGTCTGATTCAATTTTTTTCCCAGGTAATATTTCTTCAGGGTTGAATTTTTTTAGAGCGTTTGCCGACATAATCTTTCTCGTAAATTTAAGACCTGAAACAGCTATAGCCTCATCCTCAGGTGTTGACAAGTAGTTTAATGTAATAGCAGGATAATCATATGAATCACTGGTTTTAATTCTCACGTGCCCTCTACTGGTTGGCCTTAGGTTGCACACTGCTGGTGTTATTGCATTAAATGAGTGTAAAGGGTCGCCAAATTTGTCAAGAGACAATGGTTGAACATGCCACTCCATATTTGCAGTCATTTGAGAGGGATCACTTTTCGCAAATGCTCCTAATTGTGATGGAGGCATAGTCAGAGGTCCTGTTTTAAAAATAAAGTATTCAAGACCCATTTTTATTTTTCCAAAAAAAGAATTAATACGTTGATTAAGAGTTATGGTATTTTGAACTTCATACACACTTCTTATTTGTAAATGATCATGAAGATTTTCTCCAACACCTTTTAACTCATGGATCAAAGGAATACCCATCTTTTCCAATAATGCCTTATCAGCAACCCCAGACAATTGTAAAATTTGTGGTGATCCAATAGAGCCTGCACATAGAATAACTTCTTTTTTAGCAGAGAAAAATTTTGCATCGCTTTTGTTAATACTAGCCACAACTCCTTTAGCTACTTTTACTCTGTTAGAAGTTTCAATTCTAATTTTTTTTACATGTGCATGTGTTAATACTGTTAAATTCTTTCGTGAAATAACAGGTCTCAGATAAGCTTTAGTTGCACTCCAACGAGAGCCTTTGTGTTGATTCATTTGAAAGTATGAATTGCCTGAATTGTCACCACGATTAAACTCATTGATTTTTTTAATTCCACATTCCTCCGCCGCATCACGCCATGCATCAAGAATTTCCCAATTAACTCGCCTTTCTTCAACTCTTAATTCACCTCCAACACCGTGAAATTCATCAGCGCCGTGTTGATAGTCTTCAGACTTTTTATATATAGGAAGAACATCGCTCCATCCCCAATTCCGATTTCCAAGTGACTCCCAATAGTCAAAATCACTTTTTTGTCCTCTCATATATATCATTGCGTTGATTGAAGAACACCCACCCAGGACTTTACCTCTAGCATATCCAATGGCTCTTCCATTTAATCCTGGATCAGGTTCAATTTCATAACACCAGTCGGTTTTTGGATTACCGACTGTGAATAAATAACCTACTGGTATATCAATCCAAAAATAGTTATCTTTTCCACCAGCTTCCAAAAGTAATACACTATTGTTTGTGTCTGCAGAGAGTCTGTTCGCTAATACACAACCAGCAGTTCCTGCACCAACAATAATGTAGTCATAAAATGTATTCATAAAACTTTGTTAACATTAGTAAGAAGTTTTTTGTAGTATGCAATTAATAAAAACATTTATTTATTAGGATTATTTGATTAAAAACAAAATTAAGATTAATTTTAATTTATTTTTAAATTAAAAATCATCTTTTAGTCATATATGTAAATCTAAGATATAAATTTTATGTACAAATAATAAAAAAATTCTCAAGTTTTCCAACAAATCATATTTTGATAACAATTTGCAAAAAAAAAAGGAAAGTATACATGTCGGTTATAAATGAAAGTTGTTGCGCAGGTCCTGGTTATGCAAGCCCTCAAGATGCGATAAATGCTCCCAGAGAAAAGATAGTCTATACGGTTTGCATTTACACTGGCACTGGAGTGGACAAACCTGATTATTTGGCAACAGTGGATGTCGATGAAACAAGCCCAACCTACAGTGAAATAATTCACCGCACTGAATTAGGATCTGGAGGTGATGAACTTCATCACATGGGGTGGAATGCTTGCTCATCATGCAACAACGACAGCTCAATGAAACGAAAGTACCTNATAATACCAGGTGTTAGAACAACCAACTTTTATATTGTAGACACAGCTTCAAACCCTAGAAAACCATCATTATTTAAAACTATAAATGGTGATGAAATTAAAGCAAAAACAAACCTTTCAGGACCTCACACTGTTCATTGTCTTGGTTCTGACATAATTGTTTCGATGCTTGGCGACTCGGATGGCAATGGACCAGGTGGATACTTACATCTAAATAAAGATTTTGAAATAATTGGCAGATGGGAAAATAATACTCAAGGTATGAATTTTAGTTACGATTTCTGGTATCAACCNAGACACAACATGATGGTTTCAACCGAGTGGGCAGCACCAAATACGTTTATGCCTGGGTTTGACTTAAATGANGTTTCTAAAGGTAATTACGGTCAACATATTCATTTTTGGGATTTCAAAAATAAATCCATTGAAAAATCAATTGANTTAGGCGAAGAGGGAATGATTCCNCTTGAGGCACGATTTCATCATAATCCAGATTCAACTCATGGATTTGTTGGGGCTACATTAAGCTCTAACATTTTTCACTGGTTTAAGGACTCAAAAGGTGAGTTGCAAATCGAAAAAATTATTGATGTGGATTCTATCGATAACGGTATATTACCTGTGCCAATGCCTGGNTTAATTACAGATATTTTAATATCCATGGACGATAAATATCTTTATTTTTCTAACTGGCTACACGGGGATGTANGACAATACAATATATCTGACCCTTCAAAGCCAAAACTAACAGGTCAAGTATGGCTTGGNGGTTTGCTTGGTAATGCNGAAGTTGTAAATGGAAGGANTGTTGANGGAGCACCTCAAATGATCCAACTCTCNTTAGATGGAAAACGTCTATTTNTAACAACCTCACTATTCTCAACATGGGATAATCAGTTTTATCCAAAAATGAAAGAAAATGGAGGTATGATGATTTTAGTTGATTGTGATGTANAAAATGGAGGAATGAAAATTAGAGAGGATTTCATTATAGATTTTGGAAAAGAACCCAATGGACCGGCAAGAGCACACGAGACAAGATACCCAGGGGGTGATTGTTCCTCNGACATTTGGATTTAAAAAATAATTNATCNTAATTTANGCTTTNCTGAATGTTTAATATTTCNTCAAATATTTTTATTGAAACTAACGGGCATAAAGCCCGTTAGTTTGCTGTCAAACTAGTAAGTACCAGCACCNGGATCATCTGTAGTTGGAGGAGGAGCNTAATCCTCACCACCGCCCGTGTCATCTGNAGTTGGAGGAGGAGCATAATCCACACCGCCAGGACCAGTATCAAGTGGTTGCGGGGCATATTCCTCATTTGTACTTTGTGTCATAGCTGAATCCATAGCAACATCAACAGCATCCGGAGGTGGAGCATAATCTTCACCTCCACCCATAGCAGTTTCTAAAGCGTCCATACCACCAGAATCTGGAGGGGGAACATACCCACCACCTTCAGGTCCAGCAACATATTCACCATCAATTTGAGTTGGAGCATATCCTTCACCCNCTGGTNCTGCAACATACTCACCCTCGCCGGCCAACNGATTTGGACCGCCATAGTTAGCATATTCAAAACCCATTCCTTCGTTCATACCTGGAGGTTCTAGCGCATCAAAGGCTTCCATAGGGTCGACGCCAGATTCAATTGCTTCATTAAANTCAGTCCTTAAGGCTGCTGTAGTAGCCTCAAACATCTCAGGNGGAATATCTTGACTTGAGCACTCCTCACCAGCAGCACTAGCNGCTGCTTCAAAAGCATCAGCTGGGCTAGCCCCGCCCTCAATTGCNTCTTCAAAAGCTATATGTGCAGCATCAGCAATAGCACCCATATCNGGCCCTAAGNTTTGTGTNTCAATAGCTTCAAATGCATCCCCAGGAGACATNCCGTCACTAATACCTTGTTCATAATCTTCTCTGGCTTCTGTAATGACCTCATCTATGATTGCTGTAGGAGCTCCCATTTCACCCATCATTTGNGAAGCTGCTTGGGCTCCTGCTTCAAAACAAACATCAGGCGGTGAACCACTTTCTATNGCAGCATTAAAAGCCTCACCTGCAGCATCACTTATTGGTTGTGTATCATATGTCATGTTTGTGCCTCTCTTAATGTTATTAATTTTAAGTCAAACGAAATCATATATTTACTAATCAAAATAAAAAAAAACAGTTTTTTTTTGATGTTCTACACGAAAGAAAATTGNTTCCAAATAGTATAGTNGCAATTGAAAAATTAACCTAGTACCACAATAACAATGTAACANCACCAAGAAAGGCAAGCAAATTATAATTAATATATAAATCAATTACTTATAATTGATATAACACTTTTTTAGAAATGTTTATCTCGACGTTTATAAATAAACATAATTTATATACCTAGACACTGGTTTTTTTAGTCACCCATAAAGCAGATTTAAATTAATAAAACCACAAAGTAATAATAAAGAAACCATTAAAAAATCTAAAATTATAAATATCAAAAAATTTTGAGTAATTTTATGATTGACAAGATTTATAGAT
>NHFB01000015.1 GCA_002170285.1 Betaproteobacteria bacterium TMED100 | reverse complement strand
AACCATTTTTCTACAGCCTGAGAAACTGAATCTTTTACATCTTTTTTAACCGGTGAAAATTTCTCTGCTGATACCGCTGAATAGAAAATACTGACAACAATAATTGTTAAAAATTTACAAATTTTTTTCATTTTTAAAAGACTCCAAATATTTTCAGTAAATTGTTTGAGCTTGTTGAATTAATCTTTTTTTTATGAGTGAAGATTTATCAACAAAGTTCATACCCAAACTTCTGATCGAACTTGCAAATGAACCAGGATAAGAAAATAACCCTACTAAGGCGTTAAGAGAAAATTGAATTTGAGGAATTTTTTTTATACGATTTTCGTGAAATTTAATTAATTTTCTTTTGTCGCCCAAATCAAAAAATTTGCCATTTCTAGCATTAAACCAATCGCCATAATGGGAAAGTGAAATCAAATCATATATTCCCAAATTTAGACCCAGTCCAGCAAGTGGATGTACCGTATGAGCGGCATCCCCCAAAAGAGCAATGCGTTTTCCATAATAGCTATCTGCAAATGTCATTGCCAAATCAACACTTGTGGGTTTGGTCATAAGCCTTAAACTTCCAAAATGATTTTGACTTATATCACTTACATGATGTAATAAGTTCTCTGGTGTCTGATCCTGTATTTTGTTAAAAAAAGTTGAGGAAACAGACCAAACCATTGATAAATTGCCGTTAAGACAAGGTAAAAGAGCGAGTACCCCACCCTCATAAAACCACTGACAAGCAACACCCCGATGGTCATTTTNAGGCAAAATTTCAGAAACAATTGCCTTTTGGTTGTAATTTTTTCTGCCCCAAAAAATTCCAGCCGATTGTCTAACCCANGANGACATTCCNTCTGCTCCGATTATTAATTTTGCACTAACTTTAAAGTTTTTATCANNATNNGAGAACTCTATGCTCNCTCTTTCACCATCAGAAGTTTGAACGTAACCTAGAGATTGGGGTTTGTCTTTTAAACATGTTATTGTCTGACTAGCCTTCGGAATTGAAAGGTGTTCAACCAAAGTGTTGTGATTAACTATCTGTGCCAAGTAATTTTGTTTAACCTCTGTCGCTTCTAATGTTACCTTTGCTCTCTCGTTAAAGATTTGCATAGAAAATATTTTTTGATGTTTTAATTCACTTTTATCTTTTTCAGTAATTTTGCTTATAAAATCAACAGAAGATGGCGACAACGCATAAGATCGTGTGCCAAATTCTTTGTTTGTTATGGGTTTCTCTTCTGGTCCAACAAGCAAGACTTTCAAATTTGCCTTGCTAGCTGTAAGAGCAGTAAGATTTCCAATTATCCCACGTCCAATTATCACTAAATCAAATTCTTCCATTTTAATTTTCTTTGTTTTCACCTATGTCTTGACGATATTGCATTCTTTCAAAATGAACTTTTATTAGCCCTGAATAAACTTTTTCCCGAGCCTTAAAAAGGTTGGGTTCTAAAACTGTAAAGCATAAAACTCTACCTCCAGAAGTTTTCAACACTCCATCTTTCAAATCTGTTCCTGCATGAAATAGTTGCAATTGATCATCATTTATATCCATGTCAGATGAGATTTCAATTTTTTCCCCTAATTTAGGGTTTTCAGGATAACCTCCAGATGCAACTACAACCCCTAATGAAGCTCGGGAATCCCAAAAATTTTCATGACCGTTAAATTTATCTAAACTTTTGTTCGATGCTAGATTCAAAAGTTCAAAAAAATCTCCATTCATTTTCATCATTAAGATTTGCGCCTCAGGATCACCTAAACGACAGTTATATTCCAAAACAGTGATCTCATCATTGGACGAAATCATCAGACCGGCATACAAGAAACCGGCATAAGGTGAACCTTCTTTTTTCATCCCATCAATAGTTGGCCTGATAACTTCCTTGATAATCCTGTCGTATAAATTGTGGTCAACAAAAGCTACAGGTGAATATGCTCCCATTCCTCCAGTATTTGGACCTTGATCATTATCCAGTAATCTTTTGTGATCCTGACATGTGGGAAATGGAAAAATTGTTTTACCGTCAGTTAATGCAATAAAACTTACTTCCCTTCCCGCTACAAATTCTTCAATTACTATGGAAGTGCTTGATGAACCAAATCTTTTTTTTTCGAGATAATCTTCAATTGCTAAATTTCCATCAGCTAAAGAATGCACAATAGTTACTCCCTTACCAGACGCAAGACCATCAGCTTTGATGACCAGTGGAAATTTGTGATTTTTAATATACTGTTTTGCTTGAACGGCACTTGAAAAACTTCTAAAGCTAGATGTTGGGATTGAATTTCTTAACATGAAAGACTTGGAAAAGTTTTTAGAACCCTCGAGTCTTGCTGCTAATTTTGTTGGGCCAATAATACTTAAACCAGTCGATTCAAAAAAGTCTACAATTCCCTCAACTAAAAATTTTTCAGGGCCAACAATTGTTAAGTCAATATTCTCATCCTTAGCAAATTTACTCAGCCCTTTGATGTTGTAGTTTTCTCCGAGATCAACATTTAGAATTTTTCCGTGATTAATTGTTCCTGCGTTTCCAGGTGCAATAAAAATATTTGTGACTTTTGTTGATTTTGCAATCCTCCAAGCTATAGCGTGCTCTCTTCCCCCACCTCCAATAACTAAAACTTTCATCGCATCTAATCCGAGTTTATTACAGAGTTGGAGTAAATATTTTGAACATCATCGATTGCCTCAATTGCGTCAAGTAATTTTTGAACCTGAGTTCCAATTGAACCTGAAACTTTAATTTCTGATAGTGCTCTCATTGTTACCTCACCAAAAATTGGTTTTAGGTGATTTGAAACTAAAGATTGTTTTATGCTTGAGAAATTTTTGGGTTCGCCTAGTACTTCAATCACACCATCCTTATCAACGTTTACATCCTCAGCTCCTGCCTCTAACATCAACTCAAGCAGAGTTTCCTCATCAACACCGGGCTCAAAAATGAATTGGCTACAATGCCTGAAAAGGAATGAAACTGAACCATCTGTTCCGAGATTCCCTCCATTTTTTGACAAGGCATGCCTCACATCAGAAACTGTTCTAGTTTTGTTATCAGTTACACAATCTATTATCAATGCCACCCCGCCAGGCCCATATCCTTCGTAGCGAACTTCTTCATAATTGACACCATCAAGTTGACCAGTGCCCCTCTTTATAGCGTCGTTAACCTTATCTTTTGGCAAATTTGCTTCTTTAGCTTTATCCATTGCCAGCCGCAACCTAGGATTAGAGGATGCGTCCCCACCTCCCATTCTTGCCGCGACCGTAATTTCTTTAATCAGCCTGCCAAAAGTTCGGCCTCTTCGTTCATCTTGCCGGTTTTTTCTATGTTGAATGTTAGCCCACTTCGAGTGTCCTGCCATATTGTATATTCACACCATTTAAAAGAGAGATACTGAATAAAATGTTACAGAAAACATAAATTAATAAACAAACTATAACAGTAGTAAAATTTTAATATTATGTATTTAGAAAGGGAAAAAATTGGAATATTCTGTAGAAATCACTAAGAACGGGCCTCCTGAGGTAATGAGTATAATTAAATCACCAATTCAATCGCCAAGTGAAGGGGAGGTTCTTGTTAGACATAAAGCAATTGGAGTAAATTTTATTGACATTTACTACAGGAATGGAATCTATCCTTTAGCCAGCCTACCAGGTAAAATTGGGCATGAAGCCTCTGGCGTGGTTGAGGCTGTCGGACAAGGTGCAAAAGGTTTTAAAGAAGGAGATCGAGTTGCGTATGTATCACCAACCCCAGGTAGCTATTGCACATCCAGAAATGTCCCGGCAGAAATTTTAATAAAAATTCCCAAAGAAATTAATTTTGAAACTGCTGCGTCAATGCTCTTAAAAGGAATGACAGTTCATTACCTTTTTAAACGAACTTCCAATCTACAAAAATTTCATTCCGTGCTCTTTCATGCAGCAGCAGGTGGAACAGGTTTAATCGCCATGCAATGGGCAAAGCTTTTGGGTGCAAAAATAATTGGTACGGTCAGTTCTGAAGAAAAAGTAAAACTTGCAAAAAAATATGGGGCTGATTTCGTCATCAACTATGCCCGTGAGGATTTTGTTGAGAGAACTCTGGAAATTTCATCTGGAAAAGGGGTAGATATTGTGTTCGATTCTATTGGCCAGAAAACATTCTACCAATCATTAAGATGTTTAAAAAAATACGGTTTGATGGTTTCCTTCGGCAATGCATCAGGCAAGTTGCCCTCTTTCGATTTGGGTCTTTTAAATGGCCACCTATTCATAACCAGACCAACCCTTTGGCAATACACTGCAGATGCTGATGAATTGACAGTTACAGCCCAGGAGTTAATATCTTTAGTAAAAGATAAAAAAATTCAAATTCCAGTTTTTCAAAAGTATCCCCTTAATGAAGTAGTCAGAGTACATCAACTTTTAGAGTCAAGGAAAACAGTAGGTTCAACAATTCTGATACCCTAAAATTATGGAGCGTTTTTTTGTATCAACCAGTAGATTATTTGAAAAGCAGGCTTATGAAAAACTGTGCAATTACAGAATTGGAATAATTGGTCTGGGAGGTGTTGGTTCATGGATAGCAGAGGCACTAACTAGAAGTGGCATAAAAAAATTAGTTCTGATTGACTATGACCATGTTTCTGAATCAAATATCAACCGACAAGTCCAGGCAACAACCAATTCCCTGGGATTTTCAAAAATCGAAGCTCTTTCTAATCGGTTATTGCAAATTAATCCTAATGTAAATATTACACCTCACGAGGTTTTTTTTTCTCAAGAAAATAGTTTTAAATTATTAAATTATCAATATACTGATTTTTGGATTGATGCTTGTGATGACATCAGGGCAAAACTGAGTTTAATAAACAGTTTTAAAAGAAAAGAACGAAAGAAAAAAATTCTGATCTGTGGTGGGTCCGGTGGCAAAACAGATCCATTCAAAATAGTACATACAGATCTTTCTCAAACCGTGAATGATCCACTCCTATCCAAATTGCGGTATAAACTACGAAGGGAGTATGATTTTCCAAGGGTTGGGAAAATGGAAATTTCAGTTTTATCATCGTGCCAAACACCAATCAAGCCAAAGACAAAAGCCTCTGCAAAATTAGGTTGTAATGGATACGGGTCAATTGTAACTATCACAGCGGCTTTTGGAATGAAAGCATCCTATGTTGCAATCAATCAATTATTAAAACGATAAGTTCTTAGTTTTCAAATTTTCTCATATCAATCACAAATCTATATTTAACGTCATTTTCTCTCATTCGAACATAAGCATCATTTATGTTTTCAATTTGAATAATTTCAACATCAGATGTAATGTTTTTTTCACCGCAAAAATTTAACATTTTTTGCGTTTCCGCCGCACCACCCACCAAGGAACCTGTTATTCTTCTTCTGCCAAAAATCAATGGTCTCGTATTCAGGTTTCCTGTCAAACCAATTGAACCAACTATACATAATGTTCCATCAACTTTTAATAAAGGCATATAGCGAGATACATCATGAGCAACTGGAACAGTATCTAGAATAAAATCAAATCTTCCCGTTTCCTTTTTCATTTGTTCTTCATCTATTGAGAGAACAACTTGATCTGCACCAAGTCTGAGTGCATCTTCAGATTTTTTTTCAGTAGTTGTAAATACAACCGTTTTAGCTTTTAAAGCACTTGAAAACTTCACAGCCATATGTCCCAATCCACCAAGCCCAATAACTCCAACACTCATTCCTTCACTGACTTGCCAATGGTTTAAAGGAGAATATGTTGTTATACCAGCACATAAAAGAGGAGCTGCCCCAGCTGAATTCAAATTTTTAGGAATAGAAAAAACAAAATGCTCATCAACTACAATGGATTTTGAATAACCTCCAAATGTATGACCACCGGGGTCCGAAATAAGGTCATTGTATGTTTTTATTAGACCTTCCGTACAGTACTGCTCAAAATCGTTATTACAGGAATTACAATTTCGACAAGAATTAACAAAACACCCGACTGCTACTCTATCTCCTAGGTTGAAGTCTTTGACTTCTTCTCCTAANCCTTTGATTACTCCAATTATTTCATGCCCTCCGACAAAGGGGTATCTGGTAATTCCCCAATCATTTTTTGCATAATGGTAATCCGTATGACATACACCGCAAAACTCTATTTCAATANAAATATCCTTTTTGCCTATCTCTCGTCTATAAATAGTATGATTTACAAGAGGTGTGTTATCGGAGTGGGCTGCATAGCACTTCGTTTGATGCATAGCAAAATCCTTCTAGGAATAGAAAAAATAATTTTATTCAAAATTAATTATACTAGTAGTTATCGTATACTTCATAAATGGCCAAGTAGCTCAGTCGGTAGAGCAGAGGACTGAAAATCCTTGTGTCGGTGGTTCGATTCCGCCCTTGGCCACCTTCAAAACGAGAGAAATTGAATCAACTAATTAAACTTAATCTTGGTTGTGGTGACAAAATTTTACCTGGTTACATAAATGTTGATGTTGTAACTGAGAGAGCAGGTAACAAACCAGATGTTAACTGCGACATCAGAAACCTAAGCTTATTTGAGTCGAATTATGCTGATGAAATTCTAGCCGTCCATGTTGTTGAACATTTTTGGAGATGGGAGGTTAACGATGTCATAAAAGACTGGGTCAGAGTTTTAAAACCTGGTGGAAAACTTGTCCTTGAATGCCCAAATCTTATTTCAGCTTGCGAAGAATTTCTAAAGAACCCCGANCTAAAATCTTTACCTGGGAAAGAGGGCCAAAGAACTATGTGGGTTTTTTATGGTGATCCCAGATGGCAAGACCCGTTAATGGTTCACAGATGGGGTTATACNCCTCGGAGTTTAGCAAGAGTCCTTCAAGAGTGTGGCCTGAACGAGCTCAAGCAGGAGCCAGCTCAATTTAAGCTTAAAGAGCCTCGTGACATGAGAATAACAGGTATCAAACCAGCTGTTAATTAAAAAAGTCCAACCACAACTCCACGATCATCAATATCTATCTTCTCGGCACTTGGTATTTTGGGTAAACCTGGCATCGTCATAATGTCTCCACAAACCATTACAACAAATTCTGCGCCAGCTGCTAAACGGACCTCTCTAACATTTACAGTATGACCAGTGGGTGCTCCTCTAACACTTGCGTCAGTTGAGAAAGACGACTGGGTTTTTGCTATACAGATAGGGTAATGACCAAATCCTGAATCCTCCCAACTTTTTAATTGATCAATAACTTTTTTAGTAGCCGTAACTTCTGAAGCACCATAGATCTTAGTAGCGACTTTTTCTAATTTCACCATAAAAGAGTCNCTATCTTCGTACAACATGGAAGGTTTTTGATCAAGCTCAGCAAGTTTGACAACCTCNTGCGCAAGATTTTCTGCACCAGCACCGCCCTTAGCCCAATGTTCAGCTAAAACAACTGANACCCCCAAGGATCGCATTTTGTTGGTAACAATATCAATCTCAGCTTGCGTATCAAAATTAAATTTATTAATTGAAACAACACAAGGTAAGCCATAATTTTTGGTGACNTTATGAACATGGCGCTCAAGATTTACCAAACCCTTTTCAAGGGCAACGCAATTTTCTGTATTCAATTCTTTAACATCAACCCCACCGTGGTATTTCAATGCTCTAATAGTTGCAACTATGACAGCTACAGAAGGCTTAAGACCAGTTTTACGACATTTTATATCAACAAATTTTTCAGCTCCAAGGTCAGCACCAAACCCAGCTTCAGTAACTACATAATCACCTAATTTAAGAGCACTTTGAGTGGCAATAACTGAGTTACAACCATGTGCTATGTTTGCAAAAGGACCTCCGTGAACAAAAGCTGGATTATTTTCCAATGTTTGAACAAGATTGGGTTTTAAGGCATCTTTTAAAAGAACTGTCATAGCACCATGGGCATTTAAATCTTTAGCTTGAATAAGTTTCCCNGTTCTACTAGTTCCGATAACAATCGAACCGAGTCTTTTTTTCAAATCATTTACAGATGAGGCCAGACAAAAAATTGCCATTACCTCTGAGGCTACAACAATATCAAAACCATCTTGTCTGTTAAAACCATTTCCTGGTCCGCCAAGACCAACAGCAATTTCACGAAGTGCTCTGTCGTTCATATCAACGACTCTCTTCCAAGTAATTCTTCTGGAATCTATATCCAANGAATTGCCTTGATGAATGTGATTATCAATCATGGCAGATAATAAATTATTAGCCAGAGCTATTGCAGAAAAATCACCAGTAAAGTGAAGATTAATGTCCTCCATTGGGACGATTTGAGCATAACCACCACCAGCTGCTCCACCTTTCATACCGAAAACAGGACCCAATGACGGCTCCCTAAGGCAAATTACAGTTTTTTTACCAATTTTATTTAATGCATCACCCAATCCAACGGTAGTTGTGGTTTTACCCTCACCAGCTGGGGTTGGACTTATTGCCGAAACCAATATTAATTTTCCATCGNCATTAGATTTTAACGAATCAAGATATTCCAAAGATACCTTTGCCTTGAAATGACCGTAGGGCTCTAAATGATCATCATTGATTCCTAGTTTTTTTGCTATAAACGTCACTTTTTCAATAGTTGCTTTTTGCGCTATTTCTATGTCAGTTGACATGAACTCTCTCCTTAACCCTGATTTCCAAGAATTACATCAGAAACTTTATCAAAAACTTCCTGCTCAAGTTGACTAGATTCAGAAATTAACTTTTTGACTTCAAAAATCTTCGCGCTTCCAAAATCTTTATCATCTAGACTAGATGCGTTTACATAAACATTTAAAGCTGAACTTCTAAGAGCTGCCCTGGCGGCTAATGCTGCAACTCCTGCATCAGAAATTATATTTACGTTACCTATTTCGGCGATTTTTTTTGAGAGAGGCAAAACACTCATTGCTAAATAGGCGCATTCAAGAGGGGCTTCAATAGCCTCTTTAAGTGAAATTTGCATTTTTTGATTTCTATATTTTTTTTCTTCATCGGAGGTTTTTGGCAAGGCATAAACTGACATTACGGAATTAAAAGCANCAACATCTTTTTGAATAGCATTCTCTAATTTGTGTCTAAGAGATTCGGACTCTTCTAATAATTTTGAGACTTCATCTTCAACGTTGGCATATTTTTTTTTTCCAATCGTGAGGTTTGCCACCATGCTCACTAAGGCGGCACCCATTGCCCCCATAAGAGCAGCCACACTACCACCACCGGGGGTGGGTGCAGATGAGGCAAGTTCTTCAGAAAAAGATTCAACAGATTTTTTAATCATATNTTTATTTACAACATCGATTTGGCAATTGAATAAATCTCTTCAGCATCAAGGCACAAATCGTTAGTTTCAAAAAGTTTACCAATACAAGCCCTGTGAACTGAGATTTTTAAACCGCCAAAACCAATTGAACCAAAAGTTTTTTTCCCNTTTCTAATTTTAGCTTTATCGTTCATTTCAATACCTGCAATGCCTAAAGGAGGCATAGCATTTGCATCACAGAGCACTTCGATAGATGGATTAGTTGACCAATCCTCTTCATTTAAAAGTACTACCCCACTGGCTCCTGTAGCAATTACTATGGAGGCGTCAAAAATTGCACTACACCTTTCTTCATGCGAACCACCAGCAAGAGCTTTACAGTTAACATCAAATCTTTTGTTGATTCCTTGACAGACAGAGTTTGCTTTTTCAACTGAACGAGAGGTAATAAAAACATCAGCGCCCTCNTTAGACAGAAGTGCAGCAGCTCTTTGTCCAACAGGACCTGTTCCACCCAGGACAACAGCTTTTTTTTTCTTTGGTGGGCAAACATTTACAATATTAGCGACTGCAGCTGCTGCTGTAGTATTGGAACCATTGGAATCAAACATGGCAGAAACTCTAAAACCAGCAAAAAATCTTTTTTTTATTACTGAGAAAACTTTTTCTCCTTCTTCCAAAGACCCACCACCGACAAATATGGCTGTATCCTTTTTATTGCCTCTTGTGTAAATGCATCCATCAACCATTGCTAAAACGTTTTCAGGGTTGACGCCACCTATGCCAGTAACATGGTCGGCGCCACCATCATAAGCAACGACCGAGTCGAATATACTAGGTGTTTGATCGGTGTCAAGCTGAAACAATAATTTTTTTGCCATCAAGTCACCAAATGTTGAGGTTTTCCGGTAATAAATAACTCAACGTTATCGATTAATTGATCGGCCAAAAACTGCATAGCACCATCAGAAGCCCAAGCTACATGCGGCGTAAGAATAAAGTTGGGCATATTAATTTCTAGAAGAGGGTTTCCATCCCTAGGAGGCTCCTTGGTCAAAACATCAAATCCAGCCCCGGCAATCAAACCCTCTTTAAGCGCAACAAATAAATCGTTTTCATTAACAAGTCCGCCTCTTGCAGTGTTAATAAGTATTGCTGATTTTTTCATTTTTTTAAATTCATTTAATCCAATAAAGTTTTTCGAGCTTTCAGTGAGCGGGCAATGGAGTGAGATTATGTCAGATTTTTCAATAAGATCATTGGGATCTGTAAACTCAACACCAGCTGCTTTTGGAGGTGGATGATCAGCAAATAAAACATTCATTCCAAAAGCCTTTGCTATTCTTGCTGTTCCTTGACCCAATACACCCTCTCCAAA
Source organism: Betaproteobacteria bacterium TMED100 (assembly GCA_002170285.1). Lineage (GTDB taxonomy): Bacteria > Pseudomonadota > Gammaproteobacteria > Burkholderiales > Burkholderiaceae_A > UBA7377. The sequence goes on along the minus strand of NHFB01000015.1, from coordinate 32,011 downwards.
AATACCTATCGTGCTTCCGGCTAGGTCACCAATTGGATAATCAAAAAAACAAAATTGGTCATGCTTTTGCCACCTTCCGGACAACACATCATCTCGATAGGCAACCAGATTCCTTTTAAGAGCAAGTATTAATGAAAAAGTATGTTCAGGAACAGTATTTACAGCATAGTTTCGTATGTTTGCTACTCCAATACCTCGCTCCTTACATGCAGGTATATCAATAACATCGTAACCAGTAGCAGCAACTGCTATAAATTTGAGATCCGGTAACTGATCTAGAGAATCTCTTCTAATTGGAACTTTGTTTGTTATTGCTACTGTAACTCCCTTAAGCCGATCAACTACTTCAGAAGCCATGGTTTGATCAAATTCAACCCATTCATGATCAAACGAAGGTTTTCTTAAATTTGCTTTAAGTGAGTTGCGATCAAGGAATGCGACTTTTTCCATTTAATTAATTACCTTACTAGTAAACCTGGGGGGGGAGTGTTATTTCGCCAATATTCAGAAGCCGCTGCTACGCCGCTTCCAGGTTTGACTTGCACACCATTATCCAACATTGACATTTCAGCACCAGATATACCGGCACATAAATGAACTTCATTCATGTCGCCAAGATGACCGATGCGAAATAACTTGCCTGCGACTTTTGAAAGCCCTGCACCCAANGAAACATTGTAACGTTTAAAAGCGTGAGAAATAATATCGGCACCAGAGGCCCCTTCAGGAAGCATCACAGCTGTTACAGTATCGGAGTACCATTTTGGCTCTTTTGCACACAACTTTAGTCCCCAGCCATTCAAAACTGCGGCTCTCGCACCTTCAGCCAAATAGTGATGGCGAGCGATAATGTTGTCAAGACCCTCTTCTTCAATAACATCAAGTGCTTCCTTTAATCCATAAAATAATGGTAAAGCTGGTGTATAAGGGAAATATCCAGTTGAATTTGCATTAAGCATTTGGTCTAAATCAAAGTAATCTCTTTTCAAGCCAGCTTTAGATCTCAAATCTAATGCCTTTGAACTAACACACAAAATACCCAAACCAGCCGGAAGCATTAGACCTTTTTGAGATCCAGTAACACACATATCAATTTTCCAATCATCAAAACGAAACTCAACTGAGCCCAATGCAGAGACACTGTCCACGAATAGTAATGATGGATGATTAGCATCATCTAAAACCTTCCTAACACCTGCGATGTCGGATGTTACCCCAGTAGCAGTCTCATTTTGACAAGCTAAAACTGCCTTGATCTCATGCGAAGTGTCTTTTGAAAGAATTTCAGAATATTTTTCAAGAGGTACACCAGTACCCCATTCACAGTCAATTTCAATAACTTCAAGGCCATGATTTTTACACATTTCAATCCACAAGTGACTAAATTGGCCAAACCTCGAGGCAAGGACCTTATCACCAGGTGATAGTGTATTAGTGATTGCTGCTTCCCAACATCCTGAGCCCGATGAAGGGAAAATGAAAGGAGTGCCAGTTGAAGTCCTAAAAAGCTTTTTTAAACCAGGCAAAATCGCTTCATAAAGTCTAGGAAAAATTGGTGATCTGTGATCTTCCATAGAAATCATCATAGATCTGTTGATTCGATCGGGTACGTTAGTGGGACCTGGTACAAATAAAAAGTTGCGACCTGCCAAAAGAGTTCTCCTCAAAAATAAAAAAACACGAGAAGAAAATTCTTCTCAACATTGTTAAAAAATTAGCTATTTACTGTAAACCGGGAATTTTTTTGTCAACTCTGAAACACCAGATTTAACGGACTCCAAAACAGATTCGTCTTCGGGTGCATCAAGTAAATCTGCAATAAGGTTTGACAATATTTCAGCTTCTTTTTCCATAAAACCTCTGGTTGTCATGGCCGGAGCTCCAATCCTAATTCCTGAAGTAACAAAAGGCTTTTCAGGGTCATTAGGAATAGCATTCTTATTAACGGTAATGTGAGCTTTACCCAGAACTTCTTCTGCGAGCTTTCCAGTGATTTTTTTAGCTCTTAAATCTACCAACATAAGATGACAATCTGTTTTACCCGAAACAATTCTCAACCCTCGGTCTGAAAGTGTTTTAGCCATTGTGGAAGCATTTTTCAAAACCTGTTCTTGGTAGGCTTTGAATTTTGGAGACAAAGCCTCTTTAAACGCAGCGGCTTTAGCGGCAATAACATGCATAAGAGGCCCACCTTGAATTCCAGGGAAAATCAAAGAATTTAATTTTTTGGCATGTTCCTCTTGGGATAGAATAATGCCACCTCTTGGACCACGAAGTGTTTTATGAGTTGTACTCGTAACAAAATCAGCTATGCCAACTGGGCTTGGGTAAACACCAGCTGCAATAAGCCCTGAATAGTGAGCCATGTCAACCATTAAATATGCTCCAACTTCATCGGCTATTTGACGAAACTTTTTCCAATCAATAACTAGTGAATATGCAGAAGCACCAGCAATAATCATTTTGGGTTTATTCTCATGTGCAAGTCTTTGCACCTGATCGTAATCAATGGTTTCGTCATCGCTTCTCAAACCATACTGAACAGCGTTGAAAACTTTACCAGATAAATTAACAGAAGCTCCATGGGTTAAATGACCCCCGTCTGCTAGAGACATACCCAAGATTGTGTCTCCAGGTTTGAGGTAAGCAAAAAATACAGCCTGATTTGCCTGCGACCCAGAGTGGGGTTGAACATTGGCATACTCAGCTTTGTACAATTCCTTTAGTCTAGAAATAGCCAATTCTTCAGCCACGTCAACAAATTCACATCCACCATAGTATCTTTTACCTGGATACCCCTCGGCGTATTTATTTGTCATCACTGAACCCTGAGCTTGCATAACGACTGGACTTGTATAGTTTTCAGACGCTATTAGCTCAATATGTTCTTCTTGTCTTTTCACTTCATCTTGCATCGCTGCCCAAAGTTCTGGGTCGCTTATGTCCATGGACAAGTTATTTGGAAAGGCACATACCTGAATTTCCGGGGGTTGCTTTGTCATAAATTAAACTCCTGTTTGTTCTTATGCTTCTTAAAATAACTTAGTGTTTATGTGAATTAGCAAATACGCTAACATTAATAAACCTAGTTTTAGGCAAATTGGAATGATAACCTTTTGACTATTCTTCTTCAATAGTAGAATACTTTAGCATACCAATACCGGTATTTAAATTAGTGGAATCAACTTTAATAAGCCCTCGAAGTGAGTTGCAAATGTATACACTTTCAGCATTAATTATGTCATTCGGCGTTAAAACCGTCTCACATATGCTCATTTCTTTGTTTTCCAATAGCGTTGAGCGCATTACACCTGGTAACAATCCAGAGGTTACAGGTGGTGTTTTCCACTTATCTCCATTTTTAATTAACAAGTTAGACCGTCCACCTTCAGTTACTTCTCCCTTCTCATTCAGAAAAATTCCATCGAAACCGCCCTTCTTTTCGGCTTGTTTCCAAGCANAATCGTAAATATTTCTGTTTGTTGTTTTGTGATAAAAAGTTGGATCACTACTATCGATAATTGATAGTGTTTTACCAATTAATTCAGCTGCCCAAAAAATTTTTGGAATTGACTCGATTTCTACTAACGGGTGAAGTTCTATACTGAAATTTCCTCTAGGGTTGAGATTAATCTTCAACCTATAAACATCTTCTTTGTTGATTTGTGCATTACTAATTTCTTTTTTGACTATTTCTTCCAAATAATCCGAATCACATGGAATGCCGAAGAAATCTGCAGATCTTGCCAATCTTGTTATGTGTTTATGAAAAAATTTTGGCACATTATTCTCGACCCTAATAGTTTCAAATAATCCGACCCCGCTGGGTAACTTAATGAGAAAAGACGCTTTGAGTAAACATTCTTTCCATTCTTCCTTNTAGTNGGAATCTATGGTGATACCAGAACCAACACCAAACGAAAAGTTATGTTTATGAATGACTGCTGTTCGAATGCTGACACTCAGCATCAAATCTCCAAATTGCTTATTATTTGAAACACAAGGATCGAGCCAACCAATCGACCCACAATAAAATCCTCTATCCCCATCCTCTAAATCGTTGATGATCTGCATCGTTTTATGTTTAGGAGCACCAGTTACCGAACCACAAGGATAGATTGCTTGAAGAAGTTTTTTTAATCCTATATTTTTTTTTATTTTTGATTCAACAGTAGAGGTCATTTGAAATATTTCTCCAACCCTTTCGACTTCAAAAAGCCTTGGAACTTTTACACTGCCGACCTCGCTAACGCGCCCCAAGTCATTTCTTAATAAATCAACTATCATAAGGTTTTCAGCTCTGTTTTTTTTATCTTCGATCAAATCGGAAGCACTTCTACCATCTGCAGCTAAGGTGCCTTTCATAGGCTTTGCCTTCAAACAATTTCCTTTAACTTCAACAAACCATTCNGGTGAAAAAGATAAAACGTTAACATTTTCATCCCGAATTAACGCGCCAAATCTACTTGGTTGCCTTTCTCTTAACCTAGAATATAAACCCACNACNGGCCCATATTGTTCAGCAAGAATCTTGAATGTGTAATTGACTTGGTATGTGTTTCCAGCCTTGATATTGTGATGAATTCTGTTTATTTTAGTTTTGTACTTNTCTTCATTAGAATTCATACGAACATTACAAATACCTGCATCTTCAGCAAGTTTGTTATTTACAACCTCTTTTTTTATTTCTTTAGTCAGCCATTTTTCAACTGAAGCTTTAGACAGTTTTTGAACATTTTTAAATGACCAAGCAATGATCAATGGACTTTTAGTATTTGAAAGTGGTAGTCCGTTAAAAAAATTACCCATTTCGTATGAAAACAATGTCACCACATATAAACCATTTTTCAGGCATTCCTCGATATCATCAATAACTCCACTAATTTCTTCATAAGAATTAGCAACTAATCTTTTTTGAGGATTAATATAGACTCTGCTTAAAGGGGTAGACTGGCTGCTTAAAAAGTCATCTAAAAGTATTGAAATTTTTTTTGCATTCACATTAATAATTGCCCCTCAAAGAGTATGTATAATCTGATGTGAACACCTTGGACCATAAAACAAATTATTTAACAGGGAGGTTTTTGTCATCTACTAGAACAATTTTTGGCTTATGAGTTTTTATCTCATTAACATCAACAGATACATAGCTACATACTATTACCAAATCTCCAATTACGGCCTTGCGAGCTGCAGCACCGTTGAGAGAAAGAGTTCCAGATCCACGAGGAGCCGTTATTATGTAAGTTTCAAACCTTTCACCCGTATTGATATTGTAGATGTCAATTTTTTCAAATGTATTCATACCAGCTTCATCAATCAGATTTTCATCTATTGCACAAGAACCCTCGTAATGAAGATCACTACCAGTTACGGTCGCCCTGTGAATTTTTGCCCCAAGCATGGTTTTTTTCATTTATTTTCTTTTTTCACATAAAACATTNATTAATTTTAACCCTGATCACACCAATAAAAGATAATTCATGTATTTCATTATTAATAAAATCAAGGAAAATATAACTTGACAGTCAAAAATGAATCTCCTGATGACAAAAAAACCTGGAGTGATTTGCTCGAAGAGGCTGAAAACTTCAACCGAAAGCCAATTGAAAAAGATAGGCGGCCAAATAAAACTTTTGTAATAAAAAAATGCGGTATAACTCTTGATTTTTCAAGGCAAAACATTAATACCAGAATTTTAAACAAACTAACCTTACTAGCCCAAGAATGTAACTTAAATAGAAAAATTTCAGATTTTTCAAATTTAAAATTCTCAAAATTACAAAATAATCCAAAAGCAATGCACATGGTTTTAAGAGACGTAGAGCACTCTAACAAATCATTTAATAAAGAAATCAACAACGAAGTAGATAAAGAGTCAAAAAGATTTCTTAAATTTGCCGAAAAATTAAGAGCCTATGCAGTTTTCGGTTGGAACAACTTTCCAATAAAAACTGTTGTTATTTTTGGGTTAGGTGGGTCTATCATGGGACCAAAATTCGCAACACATGCACTTAAATGCAAGGAAAGTTCAAGCAAGGTGAAACTTTTTTTCGTTTCCAACCCTGACTGTATTGAATTTAATTGTATTTTAGAAAAACTTAGCGCAAAAGAAACCTTTTTCATTATTCAAAGCAAATCACTAAAAACCCCTGAAATTTCAATTTTAAAAAATCGTGCAATTAAGTGGATGAAAGTCCACGGATGTCCGGACTCGTGCTTAAAAAAACATTTTGCTGTTGTTACTGCTAATTTGTCCAAAAGTAAATCTGAAGGTTATCTGGGTGCTCATACTTTTCGTATCTGGGAATGGGTTGGGGGAAGATTTTCAATTTGGTCATCAATGGGACTTCCTTTAGCAATTGCAATCGGAGCAGAAAAATTTAACGAATTTTTAAGTGGTGCAAAAGAAATGGACAACCACTTTACTAACGAAAAGTTTTCTACCAACCTGCCAGTTCTATCAGCTTTATTATCAATATGGAATAGGAATTTTTTAAATTACCCCTCCTATGTTGTTGCTCCCTACATCTCTAAACTGGACTTTCTAGTAGACTATATTCAACAATTAGACATGGAATCTTTAGGCAAAAACATTCACACTAATGGCAAACCTTGCAGAATTAATACTGGCCAGATTGTCTGGGGGGGGGCTGGAATTCAAGGCCAACATGCGTACTTTCAGCTCTTGCATCAGGGCAAACATGTGATACCGGTTGATTTTTATGGTCTGAATGAGTCTAATCAAAAAGACAAAATTAAAAACCCTCAGTTCTCTTTTATGTTTTCTAGTTTAAAAGCCCAAGCAGACTCACTTTTTTTAGGTGATAAGCATAATAACTTCGAAGGAAGACGTCCATCCAACGTCTTTTTGATGGACGAAATCAATCCTAAAATTTTAGGGGCTCTACTATCAATGCAAGAACACAGAATATTTGTCATGTCATCAATATGGAACATAAATCCTTTTGATCAACCAGGTGTTGAACTAGGAAAAAAACTTTTATCAAAAAATTTAAAGGAAAAACTTGAATAATTATTTGAGTCAAGTACAAATTGCAAGTCAAGTGGCAATAATTTCTGTCCTTGGCCTTATTCCAAAAATCGATTTGCCTTTTTTACCAGGTGTTCCAATTACAGCTCAAACTTTGGGAGTAATGTTGGCAGGAACACTACTTTCAATTAAAAACTCGCTACTTTCTGTAATAATTTTTCTAACACTAGTCCTCATAGGAGCTCCGTTATTGTCTGGTGGACGGGGAGGTATTTCAGTTTTTTTTGCACCTTCATCAGGATATTTGTTAGGTTGGATTGTGGGTACAGTTGTTGTTTCTTTAAGCTTTAATATTCTCAAAAAAAATTTTGAAACTCATATAGCTGCTTTTATTGCCTGTTTTCTTGGTGGAATATTAGTTATTCATTTATTTGGTGTTGCTGGACTAACATTAATCACTGATCTGAGTGTCACTCAAGCAAGTTTTTTAAGCCTAGCATTTGTTCCCGGTGATATTGTCAAATGTTTTCTAGCTGCATTCATAACAAAAAAAATAATCCATAAATTTAGAGGGTAATTTTAAAAATTATTTACTAAATTTTCTAATCTTTTTTCGGATCTTTCAATACCATTTCTTAATCCACGGATGTGTTTCACAAAAATCTCAAAGTCATCTTTTAAAACAATAGTTCTCTCTTTTTTCAAAATATATTCAAAAAAATTATTTGTTGCATAATTGACTGGTGATTTTTTAACAAAAGTTGCAATAGGCGATAAATCATCAAGAATTAGTTTTAAAAGTGGAGCTAACTCCTGAATAGTTCCTGCATCACCTTCGATTATGAGACCGTTAGTAAATACATTGGCATCGGGGAAATCCTCTTTTGAAAAGTCAAAGGCCCACCCAACAAACTCATTTCCGATATTGTTCAGGTATTTGTTGTTAATTCTAATTACAATGTCTGGCGTTTGAGTAGTATTTTCAAATGCTTCATCATCTAATTGGTTAATATTTTTAATTTCTGATGACTTTAATAGACCATCTGCATCAATACGAAGAACCAAAAGGCAACTTTTAAAAGGATAATCAATAAAGCCTATATGAATCAATGTGTTGTGAAAATTTTTAAGTGTATCCCAAAGCTCTGGTTTGTTTTCAATCCTTAGATTTAGCAAATCTCTTATAGTTGGATGCAAAGTTAACACTAATCAATCCTCATTTTGTGTAATTCCGGCTATCAACCATCCGTCATTTGTGGATTTTAATCGTTGTAAAGTCCAAATTTCTGAAAATTCCTTACTAACACTGTTATCGTTTTCTCTAACCATTCCCGAAAATAGAACATATACTTCATCCACTTCATGTCCATCTTTGGAAAAATAGGTATTCATGCCTTGCCATGAGGCATTTAGTTCAGTTATTGATGTTTTCTCGGATAAATTAGTTCTTTCGTTAATTTGGCGACTAAGATCTAAAATCAAATCATCAGTACAAAAGGATTTGAGATTGTCTATGTTTCTGGAATCCCAAATTTTTTGAATTTCAATAAATTGTTTTTTTGAATTTTCTAAAAAACTTTTTATTTCATCTTGCGAAATTGTTTCTTTTTGCGTGTTTTGGGATGAAGAAGTAGAGCCCATTACTGGCTTTTTTGGAGTGCTTGATTCAATATTTGATCTGTTGAAACTTGAAGGGGCTCCAACTAAAGAAGGTTGACTTTGCATATTGCGCAAAACTAATCGGACGATAAAGAAAATGGCGATACCTGCCAATAAAATCAAAAGAAAACTCATAAGCTCCTCACCTATACCCATGTAAGAAGCTAAAGCTGCTAATCCCAATCCGGCAGCTAATCCTGCAATAGGGCCCATGAAACCTCCTCGACTTTTGTTTGGTACAGCATTGGAGGTATTTGCAGGTGTTTTGTCTACTGTCTTTTTTGGTGCTTGAGTTGGTGGGGCAACTTGACGTTTGATTGGAGGCGGCTTTCCGATCGATCTCCCAAATCCCATTCTTCTTGCCTCAGCAGAGTCGACAGCCAAAGAAAAAGACACTCCAAAAAATATTGAAATCAAAAAAATATTGAAAGCTTTAAGTTGTAAACTGATCATAAAATTTCCTATACTCAGATCTAACTAGAAGTGGCTTGATGAATTGAAACCACACCGAATGTCATTGTTTGAAAACGGGCTGACAAAAACCCAGATTTGAGAATCAAATTCGAAACTTCCTCAGGGGTAGGATACTTTCTAATTGATTCCGCCAAGTACTTATAAGCATCACTTACACCNAGAATACNCTGGCCTATTANTGGTATTACATTAAANGAATACCAATCGTAAANGGGTTCTAGAGGTTTTACAATTTTAGAAAATTCCAAAACTACTAATTTCCCTCCTGGTTTAAGAACTCGATTGATTTCCTTNAGAGCCTGACCCTTGTTTGTCATATTTCTTAATCCAAATGCGAGAGAAACCTTATCAAAAGTTGAATCTTTGAAGGGTAACAACTCCGCATCACATACTGTTGCAAAAGAATCTATACCTCGATCTANTAATCTATCTCTGCCGTTTAAAAGCATTTTTCCGTTTATATCCGATACAATCAAAGTGCCGTTTTTGCCAATATGTTTGGAAATCAAATAAGCAATATCACCTGTTCCCGAAGCAACATCTAGCACCGTATCCCCCAAATCTAAATTCAATAGTTTTACTGCTTGTTTTTTCCACTTTCGATGCAAACCAAAAGATGAAAAATCATTCATAAGGTCGTATTTTTCAGATACGTCGTTAAACACCTCGTAAACTAATTTTTCTTTTTGTGATGAAGGTACTCTCTTATAACCAAAGTCTACAGTATCATCATTATTTTTCGAATTTATGGTCTGCATTTTAAAATCAAAAAAGGTCAATTTTGCTCTCTTGAAGCCCCAATGTTATCAATCTTATATAAGTACTTATCCCACAATAACTGCTTGTTGTCTAGCAACCAGTTTAAATAAGACCATGAATATATTCCTGTATCGTGACCATCAGAAAATCTTGGCTTTACTGCATAATTCCCAATTGGTTCAATAGCTAGAATTTTAATATTTTTTTTTCCNACTTGAANAACTTCTTGGTCTTTACTGTGCCCAACCACTTCTGCAGAGGGGGAATGAACTCGCAAAAACTCAAAAGACAAAGTTTGGATGCATTTGTTTGAAAATACAAACTCGACACAAAATTTGTTCTTATTGATTATAATTTCTGTAGGTATTTTATTAGATTCTTGTTCTGTAACAAACATTAAATATTTATAGTGTAAGGTTTTTTNGATGAGTCATATTACAACTATTGTAGTAGAAGATGAACCTGCGATTTCTGAATTAATTGCGGTCAATTTAAATTACATCGGCCATACAGTTCTTAGAGCAAGTAATACTCTTCAGGCCGAGAACCTAATAAAAAATAAANTACCTGACTTAATCATACTTGATTGGATGCTTCCTGGTACGAATGGTTCCCAATTCGCAAAACATTTAAGATCCTCGGACAGAACCAATAAAGTTCCGATTATAATGCTTACAGCAAAATCGTCTGAAGAGGATAAAGTGGAAGGATTAGAGAATGGTGCAGATGATTATATTACTAAACCCTTCTCGCCTAAAGAGTTAATAGCCCGAATTAGGGCTGTCCTTAGACGGAGAACTCCTCATTTGACTGACGAAACCATTTCGTTTAATGGTATTANTCTAGAACCTACAACTCGCAAGGTAATTGCTGACGGAAAAACCATATACCTTGGCCCTACTGAGTTTAAACTCCTTCATTTTTTTATGACGCATGCAGAAAGAGTCCATAGCAGAGCACAATTGTTAGATAATGTTTGGGGTGATCATGTTTTTGTCGAGGAAAGGACAGTAGATGTTCACATTCGAAGGTTGAGAAAAGTACTTATCCCAACATCGCAACACTTACATATTGAAACCATTAGAGGCAGTGGATACAAATATACAGCAAAACCAAAAAAAAGAACCTAAAGAAAATTCTATAACTTTATCGAGTTTAAACGCTAATCAGAAACCTTCTTCATTTTTTAGATTTTGGTTAAACGTCACATTAGTGACCCTTCTAATTTTGGCTTTCAGTGTAATTATTAAAACAGTGTTCTCAGAAAAAATTGGCTATTTAATGGCCATAATTTTGTTTATGAGTTGGGTTTTGTTTCAGTATTTTCAAATACAAAAAATTGTTCGGTGGAGCAAAAATCCAAAGATTAAAAATGGTCTTGGAAATTTTGGGGCTTATAATCCAATTTATGATGCCATTATTCGGCTAATAAGAGCGTCAGATAAACAAAAGCATTTGTTAAATAAAACTCTTGTCGGCTTTAAGCGATCGACTGAAGCAATGTCTGACGGGGTAGTCATAATTGACAAAAGTGATCAAATTGTTTTCGCCACACCTAATGCTGAAAGATACCTAAAAATCAAGTCTGATATTGACATGGGNAAAAATATTATCAACGTAATTAGAAATCCANAATTTGCTGATTTTTTAATAAAGAAAGATTGGTCTAAATCAGTATTCTTGGAAGATCTACCGGTGGAAAATAGAGTTATCGAGGTGNAAATNCTACCTTATGATGATGATGATAGACTTTTAATCTGCAAAGACATCACAAAATTAAAAAGGCTTGAATCTTCAAAAAAAGACTTTGTCGCAAACGCCTCTCATGAACTTAAAACACCATTAACTATTCTAGGTGGCTATATAGAAACAATGATTGAAATACCCCTAGACAAAACCAAGAAAAAAACGATGTTGTTGGAGATGTCTTATCAAACTTTAAGGATGGAGCGCTTAGTAAACGATTTATTGATGTTATCTAAATTAGATACGGAAGATTCTTCGGCGGAATACAAAGAAATTTTATTGGGGGATCTTTTTGACAAAGTGGTTAAAAATGCTCACCAAATCAGTCAAAATCGACACAAAATAAGTATAAAAAACAATAACAAACATAATCTTCTAGGAAACTATGACCAAATATTTAGTGCTTTTTGGAATTTAATTAATAACGCTATTATCTACACAAAACCAAATGGAATAATTCGAATTTCATGGAATGTTGACAATAACAAAAAAGGTGTATTTGAAGTGTCAGACACTGGCCCAGGAATTGAAAGTCATCATTTACCATTAATCGTAAAACGTTTTTATAGGGTTGATAAATCACGCTCCAGAGAAAGCGGAGGCACTGGTCTAGGGCTTTCGATAGTCAAAAATATTGCCTTAAAACACGAGTCAAAATTAGAAATTGAGAGCAAAATAGGAAAAGGTAGTACATTTAAAATTATTTTCCCCTCTGAACGTATAAAAAAAGTCAACGAATTACATGAAAAAAATTCAATCTAAAAATGTTTTAAATTTTTATCTCAAAAAAATTCTTGATTCACGAGTCTACGATGTGGCTAAGGAGACATCTTTGGACTTTGCAGACAATTTGAGTGAAAAATTAAATAATAAAATTTTTCTTAAAAGAGAGGACACACAACCAACATTTTCCTTCAAAATTAGAGGTGCATACAATAAGATTGCAAACCTCAAAAGCAGTGAGCTAAAAAAAGGAATTATTGCAGCATCTGCAGGCAATCATGCTCAAGGCGTAAGTTTGGCGGCAAATAAATTAGGAATAAGATCAACTATAGTTATGCCCAAAACAACCCCAAGGGTAAAAGTAGAGGCAGTACTAAAACTTGGGTCAAAAATAATCATAACTGGCGACTCATATTCTGATGCTTATGAGCATGCTTTTCGAATAAGTAAAAAAGAAAAACTTAATTTCATTCACCCCTTCGATGACGATGATGTCATCGCAGGACAAGGAACTATTGGAATGGAAATTCTAAGACAAAGCTCAGGTGATATTGATGCTATTTTCGTCGCAGTCGGAGGAGGAGGGTTAATTTCTGGTGTTGGAGCTTACATCAAGGCAATAAAACCAGAAATAAAAATCATAGGTGTCCAGACTGAAGACTCGAGTGCAATGAGTAAATCACTTAAAAGCAAAAAACGAATCATTTTAAAAAACGTTGGTCTCTTTTCTGATGGTACTGCTGTTAAACAAGTTGGGGAAAAAACTTTTAAATTGTCCCAAATTGTAGTTGACGAGATGGTTTTAGTTAACACTGATGAAGTTTGCGCAGCAATTAAAGACATCTTCGAAGATACGAGATGTATTCAAGAGCCAGCTGGCGCACTTGCATTAGCAGGTTTGAAAAGATGGGTTGTTCTAAATAAAAGCTCTTCAATGAATCTTATAGCAATAACCTGTGGGGCTAATATTAATTTCGATAGACTTAGATTTATTTCTGAAAGATCTGAACTAGGAGAAGAAAGAGAAGCTTTATTGTCCATTACACTTCCCGAGGAAAGAGGTATTTTTTTAAAATTTTGTAGCTTGATTGATAATATAAATGTGACCGAATTTAATTACAGAATTTCAGATGATTCCACTGCAAATTTATTTGTTGGTATTCAAGTTAAAGACAAAATCGAAGGAAAGATAGTTATAGATAAACTAAGAAATGAAGGTTTTATAGTCAACGACCTAACCAATGATGAATTATCGAAATTACACGTTAGACATATGGTTGGAGGAAGCTCTAATTTAGCCATCAACGAGAGAATTTATCGTTTTGAATTTCCAGAAAGACCGGGTGCTTTAATGAAGTTTTTATCATCTATGAACAGTAGTTGGAATATTTCTTTGTTTCATTATCGTAATCACGGCTCTGACACTGGAAGAATTATGGTNGGTCTTCAAGTTCCACCAAAAGAAACAAACGACCTAAATATTTTTCTCAAATCGTTGGGATATAATTATGTAAATGAAACAAAAAATACCGCGTACAATTTGTTTCTAAAATAGATTTATAGTGTAAATTTATTGATAATTTAATAAATTTTGTTGCGTGGCTCAATACCATAGGGATCATTGCCTTAATTTATTTAAAAATTATTCATAAATAAATTAAAAAACCCAAAATATGGAATTACTAGCAATTGGATTAAATCATCAGTCTGCGTCACTCGCGCTAAGAGAGAAACTTGCCTTTCCTGGAGAAGTTTTAGTTAAAGCTTTAGCTGATGCAAAGAAAACTCTAGATCCATTAGCTCCTGAGTTGGCTTTACTTTCTACATGCAATAGAACAGAGCTTTATTTAGCTGGAATTAAAGCAGACAAAATAATTTTCGAAGCTCAAACTTGGTTATCAGAATACGCTAAATCTGAAGTTAGTGAACTAAAAAAACATTTATATCTTCACCGAAACCACGAAACAGTCAGACATATTTTCCGAGTTTGCTCTGGCCTGGACTCAATGGTTTTAGGAGAACCTCAAATTTTAGGTCAAGTTAAACTTGCTGCTCGACAAGCTCATGCTTCCGGTAATTTGGGTACAAATCTTCATTATCTGTTTCAAAGAGCTTTCAATGTTGCCAAAGATGTCAGGTCTAACACTGAAATCGGGACTCAATCAGTTTCCATTGCTGCCGCATCTGTAAAAATAGCTCAACAAATTTTTGGTAATCTTCAGAACACAAAAATTTTGTTTATTGGGGCAGGTGACATGATTCGTCTTTGTATTCCACATTACACTGACCAAAGCCCCAAACAAGTGGTAATAGCTAATAGAAATGTCGAAAATAGTATGGAGCTTGCTCAAAGTATTGGGGCNACTACAGTTCCTCTAAGCAGGCTTCACGAGATACTTCATGATTTTGACGTNATAGTTAGTTGCACTGCGAGTACTCTACCGATTGTTGGCCTGGGTATGGTTCAAAGTGCACTTAAAAGAAGAAAGAACAAACCTTTTCTTTTAATTGATTTAGCTATTCCNCGTGATGTCGAACCTGAAATAAAAAAAATCGATAATGTTTTTATNTACTCTTTAGACGATATTGGCTCATTGGTTCAGAGAAATTTGAACAATAGACATTCAGCAATCGAAAAGGCCGAAAAAATTATAGAAGCGAATGTATTAAATTTCGAAAAATGGCAAAGTAATAGGAAACAAATACCTCTTATTAAAGCATTAACTAGACATTCAGAGGAGATTCAAAACAGCGAAGTAGCATCGGCACTAAAAAGATTTTCAAAGGATGACAATATCGAAAAAGTTTTGAAAAGTTTAGCTAGAGGAATTTCACAAAAATATTTACACGGAGCATATAATCTACTTCAATCTGAATCAAAAACCGAAGCAGAAGTTGCAAGATGGATTTCAAAATTGTATGGCGTAAACTCTACGGACAAGGAGAATTATGAAAAAAAGCCTCATAAATAGGCTTAAAAAGATCAAAGAACGAATGATTGAGTTAGAAACTGAACTTTCGAACCCTGAAATAACAAGTAATAGAGAAAAGCTCTTAAAACTCTCAAAAGAAAGATCCGAAATTTACCCTGTTGTTGAGACTTTCGATGAATTTTCCTCTGTCAGTGAGGATATTTTGGTGGCTGAGGATTGGTTAAGTGATCCAGACCTTAGGCAAGAGGCACAAAAAGAACTTGATGAGCTTAAAACAAAACTATGTTTGATTGAAGAAAAACTGCAGTCACTACTTTTGCCGAAAGACCCTAATGATACTAAAAATGTCATTGTCGAAATTAGGGCTGGAACGGGTGGGGATGAATCAGCTCTGTTTGCTGCAGATTTATATCGCATGTACATACGGTATGCCGAAAGAAAAAACTGGACATCAGAAATTCTCTCCAGCAATGAGTCGGATCTGGGTGGATTTAAAGAAATTGTTATAAGACTCGCTGGTGATAGTGTTTATTCTTTGTTGAAATTTGAATCTGGTGGACACAGAGTTCAGAGAGTTCCCGCTACAGAGACACAAGGAAGAATTCATACGTCAGCTTGCACAGTTGCTGTTCTTCCCGAGGCAGAAGAATCAAGCCAAATATTATTGCCACCGGATGAATTGCGAGTTGACGTCTTCAGAGCATCTGGTGCAGGAGGGCAACACGTTAACAAAACTGAGTCAGCAGTTCGAATAACTCACATTCCAACTGGAACAGTTGCTGAGTGCCAAGATGGCAGAAGTCAGCACAAAAATAGAGAACAAGCGATGAAAGTTTTAATTGCAAGGGTCCAAGATAAAGAAACTCAAATTCAGCAAGAAAAAATCGCTCATGAGAGAAAAAGTCTTATTGGCTCTGGAGATCGTTCAGAAAGAGTTCGGACATATAATTTTCCCCAAGGAAGAGTTACTGACCACAGGATTAATTTAACTAGTTACAAGTTAGAACAAATTTTAGATGGGTTTTTAGATGACTTCAGTAATAATTTGATTGCAGAACATCAAGCCAATTTATTAGCGGAAATAAATAATTAAAGAAAATTAATGAGTAATCACGCTTTGAAGCTAAATAAAAAAACTTTAGTAAATTTACTTCACTATGTTAGTGGCAAACCGCGATCAAAATGTTTGTCTGATATAAATATTGAAATTTCATTCCAAGAGTATGCTCTATTATCTAGATGTTTGAAATTACTACACAAACAAGTTCCCCTTGCCTATGTTGTGGGTTTTAGAGAGTTTTTTTCAAGAAAATTTTGGGTGAATTCAAATGTGCTGATACCTAGACAAGAATCGGAACTAATTGTAGAGGTTGCCGTTGATTCAGTTATTAATGATGATATTTTCAAAGTAAAAAAAAAATTCGAATTTTAGAACTCGGAACTGGAAGCGGGGCTGTAATTATCAGTATAGTCCTTGAACTTTTAAGACATGGAATTAGTGTCAATGCACATGCAACAGATATTTGCCCTAGAGCTTTNTCTGTTGCAAAAAATAATGCCNCATGGTTAGGAGCAAATATCTCTTTTTTTAAAGGAAATTGGTTTGATTTTTACTTACATGGTTGGGAAAAATACGACCTTGTTGTCGTAAACCCACCTTATTTAGGTCTTAGTCATGATAAATATATATGCAAAAAAAATCTTCATTTTGAACCAAAATTAGCTCTTTATGGTTTAAAGCCATCCATCGATGGTATGNAAGATTATAAACAAATCATTGACGGTCTTTCAGGNAAAACTAATAAGCAATCATTATTGATTATGGAGCANGGTTCAATGCAAAAAAGACAAATTAGAAGCCTTTTAAGAATTAATAAGTTCACAAATTTTCAGGAAATTAAAGATTTTGCCGGACTACCACGCTTGGTCAAAGTTCGTTTATGATTAATATATTATTTTTTTTTATAATTTTACTCTAAGGNTTTTTTATGAATGCACAGGAATTTATTGAGGATACANTTTCCAAGAACACTATTGTTCTGTTTATGAAAGGAACTGCTCAATTCCCACAATGTGGTTTTTCAAGTAATGTTGTTGAAACATTAAAAAAAATTGGGGTTAATAATTTGGCAACAGTAAATGTTTTAGATGATCAGGATGTCCGACAGGGCATTAAGGACTTTTCAAATTGGCCGACAATTCCACAATTATATATAAATGGAGAGTTCATTGGTGGGTCNGACATTATTAATGAAATGTTTGAAAATGGAGAACTAAAAGAATTATTAGAGAAAAAAAATTTATTATCTCCAACCGTCTGAACTCATAAACGACACACGGCTTACAAAAAAACTATATCTTGAGGTTTGGTAAATGTAATTTTTTGTAAATCAACCACTATATTTTTTAAATTTCTTTAAAAAAATCAGTCAAGACTTAATAGATTATTCAAAAGTCAACAAGCCACAACGGTATATAAATTATGGNCTTACGGTTGGATTCGATACTATTTCTTAAGTATTTGAAAATGTAAAACAGGCTAAGATTTTATAGGATAAGATTACTGGTGCCGACTATCTGATTTGAACAGATGACCTACCGCTTACAAGGCGGTTGCTCTACCACTGAGCTAAGCCGGCAAATCACTTAATAATAGTTAAATGACTAGAGTTCGTTTTTTTCTTAGATTTAGATAATTTTTTTGAATCTTTCTTATTTTTGGCTATATCCAGATTTTTATGAGGATTTTCAGATTCATTTTCCGAAATTAATTGCAGTGATGCCTTTGAAACGGAATTGTCTGACTTTTCTACGTGTTCAGTAATTTTACTAGAGGAAGTTTCAAAAGAAATTCCCTGACCGTTTTCTTTNGCAAAAATGGCTAGAACATTGAATATAGGNACGGAAACCTCCTGAGGTTTTCCGGCAAATCTACCCATAAAACTAATTTCTTGTTTTGAAATCTTAAGTGCATGTGTTGCTAATTGGCCAATGTTCAGGACTATTTCTCCATCTCTAACATAATCACTCGGAACTCTTACATCAGGAGTCACCAACACAGAGAGGTGTGGTGTAAAACCACAATCTGTACACCAGTCAAAAATGGCTTGAATGAGATAGGATTTTATAGGAGGTATGCCTGAGCTCATAATTTGAAGTTAATAAATTATTTACTATTTTCTCATAACTTTTTCTGAAGGTGTTAGCGCCTCAAAGAAAGCTGGCCTTGAAAAGACTCTTTCTGCATATTTAAGGATAGGTGCGGCTGCTTTTGGCAGAATAATCCCATAAAAATCTAATCTCCATAATAATGGAGCTAAAGCAACGTCAATCATTGAAAAGTCTTCACCTAACATAAATTTAGATTTTGCTATTATTGGTGATAGTTGACACAGACGATCTTTAATACTTGTACGCGCTTGATCAGTTTTTTTACTATCTTTTTTCTCCAAGTTATCAATTTGAGAAAAAACCTCTCTCTCAAAATTGAATAAAAGTAACCTTGCCCTNGCTCTTTGAACTGGGTCAGATGGCATAAGCTGAGGGTGGGGAAAACGCTCATCTATATACTCATTTATNACATTTGACTCGTATAAAACTAATTCTCTCTCGATCAGAATGGGGACCTGACCATAAGGGTTCATTAAAGAGATATTTTCAGGCTTATTAAANAGATCTACATCTCTAATTTCAAAATCCATTCCTTTTTCATANAGTACAAATCTACATCTGTGGCTAAATGGGCAAGTTGTTCCAGAAAAAAGAATCATCATTACTAAAAAACTCCAAGAATAAGCAGGTTAGGATAATTTGAAAATATTAAAGCTCATTTCTCTTTTGAAACAGACGNTAGCNNTAAAAGATACCTTGAATCTAAAAACTACTTAATATCTTTCCAATAAGCAACATTAAGTCGCCATGCAACAAAAGCAAAAAAGCTTAAAAAAAGTATAACCCATACTCCTAGGCGTTTNCTGAATTGACCAGATGGCTCAGCAACCCAAACCATNAATGCAGTTAGATCNGCAATGTTATTATCATACTCNGATTTTGTCATGTTTCCAGTTGTCACTGGAACAAACTTATCAAATACAGTTCTTTTTTCACCACGATCTTGAACTTCTGTATATGAAGCTTTTTTAATGCCTTGCATCTCCCATAAGACATGGGGCATTCCAACACCTGGATAAACTAAGTTATTCCATCCAGTTGGTTGATTTGGGTCCTTGTAATAACTTCTTAAGTAAGTATAAATCCAATCTGCACCCGTACCTGAGCCAGAAGATCTTGAACGAGCAGTTAAAGAAAGGTCAGGTGGAGCTTTACCAAACCACTCTTTTGAATCAGATTTTTTCATTGANGCTACAATCGGAGAAGCAAGTGTTGATGTATTGTTAAGAATCAAATTGTTTTTAATTTGATCTTTGTTAAGTCCAAGATCTTTAAGCCTACTGTACCTTACTTGTGAAATGCCATGACATCCAAGGCAGTAATTCATATAAAGTTTGGATCCATTTTGAAGAGCNGCCATGTCATTCAGTTTTTTTGTAGGGAATGTATCAAGAGCAACCGAGGACTCAGCGGCAATACCNTGTCCGAGAAAAAACAGCATGTATATAAAAATCGAAAAGAAAGTTTTTGAATTTCCAAAGATATTTTTCATAAAATGACCATTTTAATGGGGTGTAAATGACACTCTAGACGGTACTGGTTTAAATTCTCCTAACTTTGTCCATACAGGCATTAGAATAAAAAACCCAAAATAATACACAGTACCTACTTGAGATACCAACTCACCTACTGGCGATGGAGGTAAAACACCCAAATAGCCTAGTACGAAAAAATTGATGACAAAAANGGCGTACATAACTTTATGCCAAAGTGGTCTAAATCTAATTGACTTTACAGGAGATTTG
Source organism: Betaproteobacteria bacterium TMED100 (assembly GCA_002170285.1). Lineage (GTDB taxonomy): Bacteria > Pseudomonadota > Gammaproteobacteria > Burkholderiales > Burkholderiaceae_A > UBA7377. Next base: position 11,807 of record NHFB01000015.1, on the reverse strand, counting down.
TCTAACCAAGGAAGTAGAAATAAAATTAAAACTGCTCCTCCCATTACAACCACTCCCCAAAACTTTGCATCAAAAATTCTAAATGTTGCAGCCAGAATTAAAGCCGCAATTAAGGCAACACCTTTGAAAGTGATTGGTATACGAGAGAAAATAATTCCTATGGCAAATGCAGCAACACCGGCGACCATTACCCATGTAAACACATCATTTACAGCTCGGAGCATAGAATAATATGGCGTGAAATACCAAACCGGGGCAATATGAGAAGGTGTCACTAGAGGATCAGCAGGTATGAAATTNTTATACTCTAGAAAATAACCACCTAATTCTGGAGCAAAGAATACAACTCCGGCAAAAATTATCATAAAGACCGACAAACCAAAAATATCGTGAATGGAATAATATGGATGAAACGGGATTCCATCAAGCGGGACACCTTTTGAATCCTTTTGTTTTTTTATCTCAACCCCATCAGGGTTGTTAGAACCTACCTCATGTAAAGCAATAATATGNGCAGCAACCAAGCCCGCTATCACAAAAGGGATAGCTATAACATGAAATGCGAAAAAACGGTTTAAAGTAGCATCGCCCACGACAAAATCACCGCGAATCCAAACCGCAAGATCGGGACCTATAAGCGGAACTGCAGCGAATAGATTAACTATAACTTGGGCACCCCAAAACGACATCTGGCCCCAAGGAAGTAAGTACCCAAAAAATGCTTCAGCCATTAAAGACAAGAAAATCAAACATCCAAAAATCCATACTAACTCTCTTGGTTCTCGATAAGAGCCATAAATTAGGCCTCTAAACATATGTAGATAAATTACAACGAAGAAAGCTGAGGCTCCAGTTGAATGCATATATCTAATTAACCATCCAAATGGGACCTCTCTCATAATGTATTCTACGCTTGCAAATGCAACTGGAATACCAGCACTATTGAGAGAAGCGTCGGGTTTGTAATGCATTACTAATAGTATTCCAGTTACTATCTGAAGCACTAAAATTACAGTTGCCAAGCTACCGAAAAAATACCAAAAATTAAAATTTTTAGGTGCGTAATACTCAGCAAGATGATTTTTTAAAAGAGGGGTTAATGGAAATCTTTTATCTATCCAGCCATACAACCCCTTTGAATTTACAACTCTATCCGATGCCATACAATTTTCCTTTTCTGCCTATTTAGGCTTCTCCATTCTCGTCTTGGCCTATCACAAGTTTGGTATCAGAAAGATACATGTGACGGGGCACCTCCAAATTATCAGGTGCAGGTTTATTAGCAAATACTCGCCCAGCAATATCAAAAGTTGATCCGTGACATGGGCATAAAAAACCTCCAGGCCACTCGTTACCTAAATTAGCGGATGGACCAGAAACAAATTTTGAAACGGGCGAGCAACCCAAGTGTGAGCAAATTCCAACAACAACAGAAATCTCAGGTTTGATTGATCTATGTNGATTTTTAGCGTAGTTTGGNGTTGGTATTTGNTTTCGNTCAGAATTAGGATCAGCTAATTTTGAATCAAGTTCTTTCAAACTTTCTAGCATTTCTGGTGTTCTTCTAATAATCCAGACAGGTTTTCCTCTCCACTCAACCGTTTTTAATCCTCCAGGTGGAATGTCTGACAAGTCAACTTCAACAGGTGCACCCGCAGATCTTGCCCTCTCAGATGGACTCATTGAAACAGCAAATGAAACCGCCGTTGAAACTGCCGCTAGCCCACCAGTCGCTCCGCAGGCAATCAACCAGGTTCTTCGTGTTGACTCGGTTGGTGGCCTTTGAACAAAGGATTCTCCACTGTTAACAACATCATCAAAACTTTTATTATTATCNTTGTCCGCCATAAATGCCCCAAATTATAAATCAGATTTGCTATTTTTTTACTATTACACAATACAAAACTAATAGAGATGTATTATAAGAATAAAGTTCAAGAAAATCCCTTGATAATACCATGATATTTCAAAATTAAAGGCCTAGTAATCTTGTCAATCCTATTAAAACTTTGGTTGGTATTTTGCCAAACTACAACTGTTTTGGTTGCTTTGTTTTTTGTAATTTCTACACTTAAACCATTTTGGATTGAGACCTTATTGAAGCATAACAATGATCAAGAGCCTAACAGTGTAGTAAAAAAGACAAATAATTCTTTAATTTCGNCTCTTGATGATAATGNAACTTCNGGCTTTATCTCTTTAAGAGGAGCAGCTTCAAAGGCAATGCCTTCGGTGGTTCACATATATACAACGCAAAAAAAAGTTCANAATTCTNATAATTTACTTTTAAACGATCCTTTTTTTAGAAGGTTTTTTAATGAAAATTTCAACTTAAAAAATCCAAACTCTCAACCAAAAACTGGCTTGGGATCAGGTGTAATAGTAAATGAAAGCGGAAACATAATCACGAATCACCATGTAATCGATAAAGCAGAAAAAATTGAAATAGCGCTTTCAGATGGCAGAAAAGCGACAGCAGTAGTTATCGGTAATGACCCCGACACAGACCTTGCAGTTTTGCAAATTAACCTAAAAAATTTAAATGAGATTATTTTCGGTGATTCCAAATCAGCATTCGTAGGAGATACCGTCCTAGCAATCGGAAATCCTTTCGGGGTTGGCCAAACTGCTACACAAGGAATAATTAGTGCTTTAGGCAGAAACAAACTAAACATAAACACTTTTGAAAATTTTATCCAAACCGATGCAGCTATCAACCCAGGCAACTCAGGAGGTGCTCTTGTAAATACCAAAGGGGAATTGATTGGAATTAATACTGCAATTTACTCCCAATCTGGAGGAAATGTAGGCATTGGATTTGCAATTCCTACTTCGACAGTTGAATTTGTTTTAGATAGTATTTTAAATCACGGAAAAGTTACCAGAGGTTTTTTGGGAGTACAACCCTCTTCCATATCCAGTTATATTGCTAAGGGTCTTGAACTACCAAGCAAAAACGGAGCATTCATAAGCAAGTTAGTAGCAAATGGCCCAGCCGAAAAAGCCGGTCTGCTTCCAGGTGACATAGTAACAAAAATTGATAAAAACCTCATAGTAGATAAAGAAGATTTATTGGAAACAATTGCAAATATCAAGCCTGGAACGAACATCACTGTAGAAATCATTAGAAAAGGAGAAAAGCTGTTAATTCCCACAGAAATAGGCGANCGTCCAAAATGAATAATACTTTTTACTTGACTTCNTCACCNTTTTTAGTGAACCAAACAGACAGCCATATNCCTAATTGAAACAGTAAACATAAAGGTACTGCAAGCATCAATTGAGATATTACATCTGGGGGAGTTACTATGGCTGCTATTACAAAGGAAATTACGATAAAAAATGGTCTGAATTTGATCATGCTTTCTATTGTTACTACCCCCATTCTAACTAAAATCATCTGAACAACTGGTGTTTCAAAAGCAAGACCAAATACAAAAAATAAAGAAATTGCAAAATTAAAGTACTTATCTATATCTGTTGCCATTTCAACATTTTCTGGAGTGTATGATGAGACAAACCCAAAGGCGGCTGGAAAAACAACAAAATATGCGAAAGCCATTCCGACCAAAAATAAAAGAAAACTACTCAAAATAATCGGAAGAGCAAGTTTTTTTTCCCCTTGGTACAGACCAGGAGAAACAAACATCCATGCTTGAAATATTACGTATGGTAGGGCCAAAATAAAGGCAACCAACATAGTAATTTTTATTGGGACGAAAAAAGGGGCCGCAACATCTGTGGCGATCATTGTACTACCTGTTGGCAGAACTTTAATCAACGGAAGCGCGAATAATGTGTAAATTTCAGGAGCCCAAAAAACAATTGAAAAAAAAACAATCAAAACCATTGATAAGGATTTAATCACACGATTTCTGAGCTCTAAGAGATGTGATGTGAATCCATCTTCTATCACTTCTTTTTTGGAATTTTTTAATTCTTTTTTCTGTTTTTTAATAATCGTTGCCTATTTCTCTCTCGCAAACGGTCGCGTAGTCGAACATATGAATTTTCTTCAGGCCAGGATAAAGCCGGAGAATTAATGAAAAATCCGCACTTTCTCTCCAAGTCTTGATGAACTTGAATATTTTTTTTTACACCATCTGTCACATCAGATAATTCTCCCTTAATAGTGGAGATATCATCTGATACATCTTTACCAAGGTCTGTAATAGTTTGCTTTGCTCTGGATAAATCCTCTAATTCAATCTGTTCTTTGATATCGTCTTTAATCTCGGAAACATAACTTTGTGCTCTACCGATCAAAGTGCCAATGGTTCGAAAAAATAAAGGCAACTTTTTTGGACCAAGGACAATTAAGGCCACAACAGAGAAAACGACTAGCTCTGTAAAACCTATGTCAAACACTTAAAAATCCAACCATAAAGGCCATATTAACTAAGACTTATCTTTTGCTTGGACATTTATTGTATTGTCAGAAGTTTTCTCAGAAGCAGATAGTTTTTCTTCAACTTTTTTTTCTTCCGACGATTCAAAGTTGTTGCCATCTTTAAGACCTTCTTTGAAACCTTTTACCGCACCACCAATATCAGAACCCATATTTTTAAGTTTTTTGGTGCCAAAAACGAGAACCACAACCAACAAAACAATAAGCCAATGCCAGATACTGAAAGAACCCATAAAAACTCCAAATTAATTATGTAATTTCATGTTTAAAATCCAAATCCACCTAGGGGTTTTTGACCACCTAGGACATGCATATGTAGATGATATACCTCTTGCAATCCAATTTTCCCACAATTAATGATTGTCCTAAACCCATTAGTTGAACCATTCTCATTTGCTATCTTAGGAGCTAATAACATCATTCTACCTAGTAAATTTTCCTGACTAAAATCAGCATCATTCAAAGTTGCAATATGTAATTTGGGAATGACTAAAAAATGCAGTTCTGCTTTAGGATTTATATCATTAAAAACTAGAAAGTCGTCATTCTCAAAAACTACTTTAGCGGGAATTTCTTGATTAACTATTTTGCAAAAAATACATTCGGAATTCATTTTAAAGTACTTTCATTAAGTTGTTGGCCTAGAATTTTTTTCTTCAATTCCCGATACGCCCTCTCTCTTATTNAGCTCGCTAAGCACCTCATCAAAATCGACCCCACAAAACTCAAGCGTTACTAATAGATGAAAGAACAAATCAGCAGATTCGGAAATTAATTCTTTTTTAGAACCACCTTTAGCAGCTAATACTAATTCAGTAGCTTCCTCTCCGATTTTNTTTAAAACCAAATCATCTTTCGAGTTTAAAAGTTTTGAAACGTAAGAAATAGATGGATCAAGATTTTTTTTTGACCCGATCGTTTTAACTAATCTTTCAAGAACTGCAAAATTTTGAATTCCCATCATGGCTTTCTTTACTTGTCTAAGTTATATNTTAATGAGGGAGGTTTTATAATTGGTTCATCATCAATTAATTTATCGTCTTTTAGTATTTGAAAAAAACATGACTCTCGGCCAGTGTGACACGCAACACCTTCTTCCTGTTTAACCTTCAGTAAAATAGTGTCGTTATCACAATCTAACCTCAACTCATGAAGTGTTTGAAAGTGACCAGATGACTCCCCTTTCATCCATAATTTCGATCTTGAACGAGAGAAATAAACAGCTTTTTTTGAACTAATGGTTTCTAACAAGGACTCCTTACTCATCCATGCGAGCATAAGAACCTTACCAGTTTTATAGTCTTGAGCAATAGCNGGAATCAAACCGTTTTCATTAAAACAAATTTTATCAATCCAAGCGTACACAAACCCCCCGATCATTCAAAAAATTTTTTGCATCTTTAATTGTGCTCTTATTAAAATGAAATATACTAGCTGCCAATACTGCAGAGGCTCCTCCAGTTGTAAGTCCCTTATAAAGATCATCAAGACAACCAACTCCACCAGATGCGATAACAGGAATTTCTACTGTTGTTGAAATTTCTCTTGTTAGTTGCAAATCAAAACCTTCCCCAGTTCCGTCTTTGTCCATACTGGTAATCAAAAGTTCTCCTGCACCACAATCAGACATATTTATTGACCACTCTATAGCATCTAATCCAGTTGCTTTACGTCCACCGTGAGTGTAAACCTCCCAAAAATTTTTTTCATAATTTCTTTTAACGTCTATAGCAACAACAATACATTGAGAGCCGAAGCTTTTTGAACATTCGTCAATTAGGTGAGGGTTTAAAACAGCCGCAGAGTTGATACTGACCTTATCAGCACCAGCAATTAATGCATCCCTAACATCATTTGGTGACCTTATTCCACCTCCGACTGTTAACGGTACAAAAACTTTTTCAGAAACTCTTTCAATAACCTCTATTATAGTTTTTCTATTTTCAGAGGATGCAGTTATATCTAAAAAAGCAATTTCATCTGCTCCTTCTTGATCGTATTTACCAGCAATAATAACAGGGTCTCCTGCGTCCTTGAGATCAACGAAATTTGTACCCTTAACTACTCGACCGGCATTCACATCCAAACAAGGAATGATCCTTTTGGCTAACATAACCCTTCAACTTGCCGTGTCTTCAACATATTTTTGAGCCGTCTCAAAGTCAATTTTACCCTCGTATATTGATCTTCCCAAAATAGTACCCATAACTCCTTCTGGTTCAATTTTACAAAGATTTTTTATGTCAGACATGTCTGCCACACCTCCTGATGCTATAACTGGAATAGAAATAGACTGGGCTAATTTAAGAGTTGCATCAAGGTTTACTCCTGACAACATACCGTCTCTGCCGATATCTGTATACAGAATTGCTTCAACCCCATCGTCCTCATACTTTTTTGCCAAATCTATAACTTCATGCCCAGACAACTTACTCCAACCATCAGTGGCAACTTTGCCATCTTTAGCATCGATTGATACTATGACATGTCCAAGAAAAGCGGCACAAGCATCTTTCAGCAAACCGGGGTTTTTAACAGCTGCCGTTCCAATAACAACATAAGTTACTCCCATGTCTAAAGTGCTTTCAATTGTATCCAGATCCCTAATCCCTCCACCGACCTGGACAGGAATGTCATCACCTACGGATTTCATAATTTTTTTAATTATTTGTTTGTTTTTAGGGTAACCTGCAGCTGCGCCATCTAAATCTACAATATGCAGTCTACTCGCCCCTTTTTTAATCCATTTGTTTGAAACTTCAACAGGATTGTCCGAAAATACCGTTACTTTGTCATATTCGCCCTGTCTCAGACGAACACATTGACCGTTTTTTAAATCAATAGCAGGGATTAATAAAAAAGACATTTATCTCTACGCTCCAATCAAAAAAATTTAATAAGATTTGACTTTGGGATAAAAACTTAAAGTTTCCATGAAATAAAGTTTTTAAGGAATAACAATCCGGATTTAGCGCTTTTTTCTGGGTGAAATTGAGTAGCAATAATATTATCTTTAGCAACTACACTTGTAAAATCTCTTCCATAATTAGTAAGTGCTAGCGTTATTTTGGGATCATCAGGTTTAACAAAAAAACTATGTACAAAATAAAACCAATTTGAAACCCTAGTGCCCTGAAAATTTATCGAATCATTAAAACCTTTAAAAATAAAATGGTTTCTTAATATTTTAACTTGGTTCCATCCCATGTGTGGAATTTTAAATTCTGTATTAATTAAACTGCCAGCGTCCCTAGACTTGTCAAATCTAACGACTTCACCGGATAGCAAACCAAGACCAAGACTATTACCTTCCTCTGACTTATCAAAAAGAACTTGCTTTCCTAAACAAATACCCAAAAAAGGTTTGTCAGATATAGAATTCATAATCTCTTCATAAAAACCATTTTCTTTTAATTTTTGTACACAGCCAAACATTGAACCTTGCCCAGGAAAGACTATTTTTTTTGCTTTTTTTAANTGTAAAGGGTTGGAAGTGACACAAATTTTTTCAGCAGGGGCGACTTTTTGTAAAGCCAAATAAATACTTCGGATGTTTCCAGTTCCAACATTAACAACAGCAATCATTTTTCTCTATACCCATTTTTTTATTACAAAACCCCTTTTGTGGATGGAATTTTTGTTAAATGCAAATCAACACTNACAGCAGTTTTTAAAGCCCTAGCAAAAGATTTAAATACACTTTCACACTGGTGATGGGCATTGTTTCCGAATAAATTATCAATGTGCACGGTAATAAATGAGTGATTAACAAAACCTTGAAAAAATTCGTTTACAAGATCCAAATCAAAGTCGCCAACAACCGGCCTTTTCCATTCACAGCGAAACTCTAACCCAGGCCTGCCGGAAATATCGATTACTGTTCGCGACAATGCCTCNTCTAATGGAGCGTAAGCATGCCCGAAACGAGAAATGCCAACCTTATTACCTAAAGCCTTACTGATTGCTTGTCCAAGAGTTATGCCAACATCCTCAACGGTATGGTGCGCATCAATTTCTAAGTCACCGTTAGCTATTACTTTTAAATCAAACATCCCATGACGCGCAATTTGATCCAACATATGATCAAGGAATGGAATACCCGTTTTAAACTCACCCGTGCCTTGTCCATCAAGGTTTAAAGAAATTTGAATCGAGGTTTCCCCGGTTTCTCTGGTAATCTTTGAAGTACGCATTTTAAAGTTTTCAATTTTATAATCTTAAATCAATCATACAGGGATGAGCAAAAAAATAATGTCAAAAAAAAGACTATCTAAAAAATTCTGGAATCCAACTGTATGTAAACTAACGCCTTATGTTGCTGGAGAACAACCAATTAACAATGATTATATAAAATTGAATACGAATGAAAACCCCTCTGGTCCGTCACTACATGTCAAAGACGCAATTATCAATGTTTTAAAAACAACAGGTGCTGATTTGCGACTTTATCCAGATCCAGAATGTAGAGATTTAAGAAAAGCTATTGCACTTTACTATAAAATTAATATGAATCAAGTTTTTGTTGGTAACGGGTCAGATGAAGTNCTAGCCTTTTGTTTTCAGGCACTGCTCAGCAAAAGAGGTACATTAGCTCTACCAGAAATTACATACAGTTTTTATCCATCTCTAGCAAAACTTTTCGAAATCAAGACTGAATTAATTAAACTAGTAAATGACTTTTCGTTTAGTTTGGAAAACTTAAATCCAAATATAAACTCAGTGATTTTTGCAAACCCTAATGCTACAACTGGAATATCTCTCACCAGAAACTATGTACGCAAGTTTTTAATTGCAAACCCAAATAAGCTAGTTATTGTTGATGAGGCTTATGTAGATTTCGGTGCTCAGTCCTGCGTAAATTTAATAAAAAGTCATAAAAATATCATAGTCACTCAAACCTTTTCTAAGTCCAGAGGTCTTGCCGGTATTCGACTTGGATTTGCTATGGGAGACTATGGCNTAATATCTGCAATAGCTAGAGTAAAAAATAGCTTCAACACTTATCCAGTAGATAGGCTAGCATCTTGTGCTGGAATTGCATCATTAAAAGATAANACTTGGTTCGAATTTAACAAAGAAAAAATAATAGAAAATCGTAAATTTCTGACCCTAAGACTTGAAAAATTGGGATTTCATGTTTTGCCATCACTAGGGAACTTCGTACTAACCTCTCATCCAAAAATTCAAGCCGAGAATATCTTTACTGAATTGAAAAAAAATAAAATACTTGTAAGACATTTTAATAAAAATAAAATTAAAAACTGGTTAAGGGTTTCGATTGGTACAAAGAGGGAATGTGAAAAACTATTGAAAATTTTAAAAAAAATAGTACTTCGAGATTGAGTTTTCAATCCTCACCAAAAGATTCATTTTTCATTCTATATTCAGCTGCTAAGGCATGGGCCGAGAGTTTTTCACCGTTAGCGAGAGTTGATGCCACTCTTCCCAAAGCCTTCGCACCTTTTTCCGAAACAGATATTACGCTCATTCTTTTTTTAAAATCATAGACACTCAAGCCAGAGGAAAATCTAGCAGATCCGGATGTAGGCAACACATGATTTGGTCCCGCACAATAGTCTCCCAGAGACTCTGAGGAGTACCTTCCTAGAAATAATGAGCCGGCATTTGTTATTAATTTTGCCCAACTCCTACTATTTTCCACCGAGAGNTCTAAATGCTCNGGNGCTATTAAATTNGCAAGCTCACAAGCTTTAGTTAAATTGTCAACTANAATCAATGCGCCTCTATTCTTTAAGGATTTTTCTATTACAGATTTTCTTTCCATTATGGGCAATAATTTTTCAATAGAGGAGTAGACTTGATTTAAAAATTCTTTGTCGGTAGTNAGCAAAATTGATTGCGCTGATTCATCGTGCTCAGCCTGAGAAAACAAGTCTAAAGCCACCCAGTCTGGGTTAGTTGTTCCATCGCATACTATTAAAATCTCAGACGGGCCCGCAACCATATCGATTCCAACTACACCATAAACTTGTTTTTTTGCTTCAGCAACATACGCATTACCGGGGCCTACAATTTTATCTACTTTAGGTATTTTTTCTGTCCCATATGCAAGCGCCGCAATTGCGTGTGCACCACCAATTTTAAAAACTCTATGCACACCGGTCAAATGAGCTGCCGCTAAAACCATGGGGTTTAATTCACCCTTTGGTGATGGAACAACCATCACAATTTCTTTAACGTTAGCAACTTTAGCGGGTATGGCATTCATTAAGACCGAAGAGGGGTAGGCAGCTGTTCCACCCGGCACATAAATACCTACTCTTTCAATCGGCAAAACCCTCATTGAAATTTCAGACCCNTACTCATCTTGGTAAGAATAGTTGTTAAGTACCTGGTGCTCATGGTATCTGAATATTCTATCCGCAGCTGTGTTTAACGCACTTTTNTCTGAAAATGAAATTGTACTGTATGCATTCTTAAGAGTTTCTTTAGACACCTCAAGTTCTGAAATAGAGGAAACTATGTAATTATCAAACTTAGAGGAATACTCAATTAAAGCCTTGTCACCATTTTTTTTCACCGAATCTATAATGGTTTCAACTTTTTCAAATAAAATTTTACTTTGCCGAGAATCAAAAGAGAGAAGACTATTTAACTCGACATCAAAACCATAATTTTTAGAATTTAAAATTCTTATCAGGGGATTTATGTTTTTTTCATTCATATTACTTCAGACTAACTTTTCTAACAGATGACAAAGTTGTGATAAATTTTCCTAAAATATTGTTTTTCATTTTGAAAGAAGCCTTATTTACAATCAATCTTGAGGTGATATCTTTGATAACTTCAATTTCTACTAATCCATTTGCTCTAAGTGTTTGTCCTGTTGATACTAAATCAACAATAACATCAGACAAACCCACAATTGGAGAAAGTTCCATTGACCCGTATAGTTTAATAATATCAACTTGAATTCCTTTTAAGGCAAAATACTCCAAAGCTTGCTTGGGATATTTGGTGGCCACCCTAAGTTTAACCCCCCGTTTCATCAATGAGAGATAATCTACTCCAACAGGAGCTGCCAAAGATAGTCTGCAAACACCGGTATTAAGATCAACCGGCTGGTAAAAGCCATCAGTAGCTGTTTCGAAAAGTATGTCTGACCCAACAACACCCATATCTGCAGCTCCGTATCTAACATATGTAGGAACATCACTAGTTCTGACAATCAATAGTCTGATGTTTGGATTTTTTGTTTCGATTACAAGTTTTCTTGATAGATCAGGACTCTCAAACAATTCAACCCCAGCAGCTTCAAGCAAAGGCAAAACATCGTGGAAAATTCTACCTTTTGGTATGGCAAGGGTGATCAATTATCAACCCTTTCAACTGATGCTCCAAGCGCATTCAATTTTTTATCCATTTTTTCATAACCTCT